>NZ_BAAGUS010000011.1:0-139005 GCF_054781275.1 Nocardioides ginkgobilobae
AAGAGTTACGGCGGCCATAGCGAGAGGGAAACACCCGGTCCCATCCCGAACCCGGAAGTTAAGCCTCTCAGCGCCGATGGTACTGCGATCGCGAGGTCGTGGGAGAGTAGGACGCCGCCGGACATACTTTCGCAGAAGCCCCACCTCTTTCGAGGTGGGGCTTCTGTCATTTCCCTGCGGACCGGCTGCGTTCGATCGCCCCCCTCGGGCGCTCGCGCGTTCCGGCCCGTCGCGCCTCCACAGGGCGGGCCGTCCCGGGTTCGTCCACATCCGCACCGGGACCGGCTGCGCTCGCCGTCGCCGGCGACGAGGCTGGTCGCAGGAGGTGGTCAGAGGTGACCCAGGATGTGGAGGACTGCAACGCGGTACGGCTGGTGGGGCGGGTGTCATCGACACCTGTGGCGAAGGAGCTGCCGAGCGGGGACGTGGTGCTGCTGTTCCGGCTGGTCGTCCGTCGTCCCGAGGGGCACGCGTCGAGGCAGAGCGTGGACGTGCTCGAGTGCAGCGTGTGGGCGCCCCGGCTGCAGCGGACCATGGGCTCGTGGCGGGAAGGGGACCAGGTGGAGGTCGAGGGTGCGGTGCGGCGGCGCTTCTACCGCGCCGGACAGGCGTCGGCCAGCCGCGTCGAGGTCGAGGTGAGCCGGGGCCGGCTCAGACGTCGCGCAGACGCCGCGTGAGGAGGCCCGGTCGGGGCTTGGGCTGGAAGGACGTCGCCTTCTCGGGGAGCAGTCGTCCCTGGCGCACCACGCCCAGCACCTCGTCGAGGGTCGGGGCGGGGAGCAGCAGGGCCGTGGCCCCGCGGCGCCTGGCCTCGTCGAGTGCCTCCTCGGCCTCGTGGTGGTAGGTCATCGGCAGGTCGAGCCCGGCCATCAGGCGGTCGAGGGCCAGCACGGGCATGCTGCCGGTCGTGGTGGTCGCGCCGGGACCCGTGCCAGGTGGGGCCGGGGTCGGCGGCGGGGTGAGGGTCCGGGACCCGGTGCCGTGCGACGTGACGACCCGCCCCGGTGCGATGCAGAGCAGCGGGTTGGTCGGTGTCCAGCTGGAGATCGCCCATCCGTGCTCCGCCGCAGCAGCCAGCACGTCGCCAGTGAGCACTCGGTGCACCGCGGCCAGGTGCAACGGGGTGTCGTCGTGGTCGACCAGCACGCTGAGGGCACGGTCGGCCCCGGGCGTCCCCGAGGCATGGAGCAGGCGGTGGGCGGCGTACCGGTGGTGACCGTCGGCGAGCAGGGCGGAGGCGCTGCGCAGCTCCTCGGCGACCAGCTCGAGCTCGCTGGGCCGGGTCACGGTCCACCAGCGCTGCCGCTGCTCACGGAGCGTGCGCACCAGTCGAGGGGGCTCGGAGCAGACCTCCTGCAGCAGCGAGCGCAGCGTGCCGGTGCCCCGGTGGACCAACAGGATGGGCGCCGGGTCGACGCGGCCACGGGTCATCCGCTGCGCGAGCTGCTCGACCTGGTCGGGGTGGACCCGCTCGTGCGGCAGGACCACGCCGTGGCGGGCGTCGGTGGCCCCGGCGGTGAGGTCGAGCAGGCCGACGATGCCGCGCACGCTGTAGCCCGAGGCGGTCCACTCGTGCACCAGCAGGGCCGGTGCGCCCGCGTCGAGCCGCCCGCGCGGTCGGAAGGGGTGCAAGCGCAGTGGCCCTGCGAGGGGTGGGGGAGCCACGACCGGGTCGGACGCGTCCATCAGGCCATCGTAGGCTGCCCGGGTGCTGGGCTGGAGCGAACGCGACCTGTGCGACGCGCACGACCTCGTGATGCTCGACCTGGACGGTGTGGTCTACGTGGGTGGGGCGGCCGTGCCGCGGGCCGCGGACGCCATCGAGGCAGCCCGCCAGCGGGGGGCCAGGCCGGCGTTCATCACCAACAACGCCTCCCGGACACCCGAGACGGTGGCGTCGCACCTCGAGGAGCTCGGCGTCCGGGCGGACCCGGGTGACGTCGTGACCTCGGCCCAGGCAGCGGCGCGCGTGCTGGCCCAGCAGCTGGCACCGGGCGCCCGGGTGGTGATGCTCGGAGCCGACGGGCTGCGCCGCGCGCTCGAGGAGGAGGGCCTGGAGCCGGTCGGGGTGGAGGACGAGGCCGAGGCCGTCGTCACCGGGTACGGGCCCGACGTGCTGTGGCGCGACGTCATGCGCGCGGCCGTCCGGATCCGCGACGGCCTGTGGTGGGTGGCCAGCAACACCGACCTGAGCATCCCGACGCCGTACGGCACGGCGCCGGGGCACGGCGTGCTGGTGGAGACGCTCAGCCGCTTCTCCGGCGTGGACCCCGTGGTGGCGGGCAAGCCGGCGCGGCCGTTGCTGGAGGAGACCGTGCGCCGCGTCGGCGGTGAACGTCCGCTCATGGTGGGCGACCGGCTGGACACCGACATCGAGGGCGCCGTCGCCCTCGGGCTGCCGTCCCTGCTGGTGCGGACGGGCGTGACCGGCCTGGCCGAGCTGGTCGAGGCCCGCAGGCACGAGCGGCCGACGTACCTCGCTGCGGACCTCGGCGGGCTGCTGCGCCCGCACCCGGAGGTCGGCCGGGAGGGCGAGGGCTGGACCTGCGGCGGGTGGCGCGCGACGGTCGCCGACGGTGCCCGGGTGGTCGTGGACGGCGACGGCGCGGAGGACGACTGGTGGCGCGCCGTGGCCTGCGCCGCGTGGGACCACCTCGACCGGACGGGTGCGGTGGTCGGCGTCGACGACCTCGTCCCGCCCGGCGTCGGTGGGCCGCGATAGCCTCCCCGGCATGGACGGGCAAGGAGAGGTGCGGACCGGCGTGGCGGCCGTGGACGCGGTGATCGCCTCCGTGGAGTCGCTCGCCGAGCGGCCGCTGGCCGAGCACGCGGAGGTCTTCACGGCTGCGCAGGAGCGGCTGCGCCGCGCCCTCGACGCCGACCCCGACGCACCTGCGCCCGTCCCGGCCGCCCCGACGGCTCCGGCTCGGTCAGCCCCGACCGCACCGGCCGCCCCGAGCCCTCAGTCCGCCCCGAGCCCTCAGTCCGCCCCGGCCGGGCAGGACTGACCGCGACGTGCCGCCGCGACGGCTGCGCCTGGACCAGGAGCTGGTCCGCCGGGGGCTGGCCCGCTCCCGCGAGCACGCCGGCGAGCTGATCGGCGCCGGGCGGGTCACGGTGTCAGGTGCGCTCGCGCGCAAGGCCGCCACCGGGGTGACCACCGACGTGGCCATCGTGGTGCGCGAGGACGCCTCCCGGCCCGACTACGTCTCCCGCGGCGGGCACAAGCTGGCCGGGGCGCTGGACGCCTTCGCCACCGTCGGCCTCGACGTCTCCGGCCGCGTCTGCCTGGACGCGGGCGCCTCCACGGGCGGGTTCACCGACGTGCTGCTGCGCCGCGGGGCGGCCCGTGTGCTGGCGGTCGACGTCGGCTACGGCCAGCTGGCCTGGTCCCTGCGCAACGACGATCGGGTGGTGGTGCACGACCGCACCAACATCCGCGAGCTGACCCCCGAGCTGGTCGGGGAGCCCGTCGACGTGGTGGTCGGGGACCTCTCCTTCATCTCACTCGGCCTGGTGCTGGACGCCCTCATCGGCGTGACCCGTCCCGAGGGGGACCTGGCGCTGATGGTCAAGCCGCAGTTCGAGGTCGGCAAGGACCGGGTCGGCAAGGGCGGGGTCGTCCGCGACCCCGAGCTGCGGGCCGAGGCGGTCCTGGGGGTCGCCCGGGCCGCCGAGCAGCGGGGCTGGGGCGCCGTCGCCGCGACCACGAGCCCGCTGCCCGGGCCCTCGGGCAACGTCGAGTTCTTCCTCTGGCTGCGGCAGGGGCCCGCCGGTGTCACCTCCGCGCAGGTCGAGGACCTGGTGCGGGGGAGCGACCCGCTGGCCGAGGCCGCGGGTGAGAGGCTGGCGCCGTGAGCGACGCACCTGCCGACCGACCGGGTCAGGACACCCCGGACCCGCAGCGTCGGGTGCTCCTGCTGACCCACACCGGACGCGAGGACGCACGGGAGGTCGCCCTCGCCTGCTGCCGCGAGCTGTCCGGCCACGGGATCGTGGTGCGGATCCCCACCGCGGAGATGGACGACCTCGGCATCAGCGCCGGCGACCCGGGCCTGTTCGTCGAGCCCGCCCCTGAGGACGGGCGAGCCGGGGAGGGCTGCGAGCTGGCGCTCGTGCTGGGCGGGGACGGCTCGATCCTGCGCGCGGCCGAGCTCACGCACGAGACCGGCACCCCGGTCCTCGGCGTCAACCTCGGCCACGTCGGCTTCCTGGCCGAGGCCGAGCACGACGACGTCGAGACCGTCATCGGCGCAGTGGTGTCACGTCGCTACACCATCGAGGAGCGCACCACCCTCGACGTGCGTGTCCTGCGCGACGGGGACGTGGTGACCTCCACCTTCGCGCTCAACGAGGCCAGCGTGGAGAAGGCGGCCCGCGAGCGGATGCTCGAGGTCGTCATCGAGGTCGACGGCAGGCCGCTGTCGCGCTGGGGCTGCGACGGCGTCGTGTGCTCCACGCCGACCGGCTCCACGGCGTACAACTTCAGCGCCGGCGGGCCGATCGTCTGGCCCACCGTCGATGCCCTGCTCCTCGTGCCGATCTCCGCGCACGCCCTGTTCGCCCGACCGCTCGTGGTCGCCCCGACCTCGGTGCTGGCCGTCGAGGTGCTGGCCAACACCGAGGGCTCCGGCGTGCTGTGGGCCGACGGGCGACGGGCCGTCGACCTGCCTCCCGGCGCGCGGATCGAGGTCCGCCGCGGCGAGCGCCCGGTGCGCCTCGTGCGGTTGCAGGAGGCGCCGTTCACCGACCGGTTGGTCGCCAAGTTCGGCCTGCCCGTGGAGGGCTGGCGCGGCTCGGCCGAGCGGCGGCGTCGCAGCGAGGCAGGAGGTCCCGCGTGATCGAGGAGATCCGGATCCAGTCGCTGGGGGTCATCGACTGCTCCACCCTCGAGCTCGGTCCCGGACTCACGGTCATCACCGGTGAGACCGGTGCCGGCAAGACGATGGTCGTGACGGCCCTGGGCCTGCTCCTGGGTGGTCGCGCCGACAGCGGTGCGGTCCGCACCGGCGCCCGCACCGCGCGCGTGGAGGGCGTCGTGGTCACCGACCGGCTGCCCGACCTCGCCGGAGCGGTCGAGGAGGTCGGCGGCACCGTCGAGGACGAGCGGGTCGTGCTCGCCCGCAACGTCGCGGCCGAGGGTCGCTCGCGGGCCTTCGTGGGCGGGGCCTCGGTGCCCGTGGCCACGCTGGCAAGCATCAGCGAGCCGCTCGTCGCGGTCCACGGACAGTCCGACCAGCACCGGCTGCTGCGCCCCCGGGCCCAGCGCGAGGCCCTGGACAGGTTCGGCGGCGAGCCGGTGGCCGAGGCCGCCCGTGCCTACCGCGAGCTCTTCGACCGGCTGCGCGCGGTCGAGTCCGAGCTGGAGGAGGTCGTCACCCACGCCCGCGAGCGGGCGCAGGAGGCCGACCTGCTGCGCCTGGGGCTGGAGGAGGTCGAGGCCACCGCCCCCGAGCCGGGGGAGGAGCAGCGCCTGGCCGCCGAGGAGACCCGCCTCGGCTTCGCCGACACGCTGCGCACCGCCGCCGAGCAGGCCCGCGAGGCACTGAGCAGCGAGCACGGCCGCCCCGACGCCCTGGCGACGGTCGGCGCCGCCCGGGCGCTCCTGGACGGGGTGCGCGAGCACGACCCGGAGGCCGCCGCCCTCGCGGACCGGCTCGCCGAGCTCGGCTACGTGCTGAGCGACCTGGCCACCGACGTGGCGTCGTACGCCGCCAGGATCGACACCGACCCGGCCCGGCTGGCCGGGGTCTCCGAGCGACGTGCCGCGCTCGGGCGCCTGACCCGCAAGTACGGCGAGAGCGTCGAGGAGGTCCTCGCGTGGGCCGAGCGCTCGGCGCTGCGGCTGGTCGAGCTCGACGGCACCGACGACCGGATCGAGCAGCTGCGGGCCGAGCGCGCGACCCTGCGTGCGGCGCTGGCCGAGGCCGGGAGCGCCCTCACGGCGCGTCGCGCCGAGGCGGCCGGGCGGCTGGGGGAGCAGGTGACCGCGGAGCTGGCGCTGCTGGCGATGCCGCACGCCCGCCTCACCGTCGCCCTGCGCCGGCACGAGGCCGAGGCGCCGGCGGACCCCGACGCCCCCGGCGTGCCGCTGCTCGTGGACGGGGGCTGGTGGCGCTTCGCGCCGAGCGGCCTGGACGAGGTGGAGCTGCTGCTCGCCGCCAACACCGGCTCGGACCCGCGGCCCCTGGACAAGGGCGCCTCGGGAGGCGAGCTGTCACGGGTCATGCTGGCCGTCGAGGTGGCGCTGGCCGGGACCAGCCCGGTGCCGACCTTCGTCTTCGACGAGGTCGACGCGGGCGTGGGCGGAGCCGCCGCGGTCGAGGTCGGCCGTCGGCTCGCGGAGCTGGCCCGCACCTCGCAGGTGCTGGTGGTGACCCACCTGCCGCAGGTGGCGGCGTACGCCGACCGGCACGTCGTGGTGCAGAAGTCCCACGACGGCACGATCACCAGCTCGGGGCTGACCCTGCTCGACGACGAGGCGCGCGAGCACGAGCTCTCGCGGATGATGGCCGGGCTGTCGGGGTCCGACACCGCCATCGCCCACGCCCGCGAGCTGCTCGAGGTGGCCCGGGCCGCCCGGGCCGGCTGAGCCCGCCTGCCGGGCCGGCCCTGTCCGGACCGGGGCGCGTGGCGAGGAAGCGATCCGCAGCAGATGACCTAGGATGGAGTTCCGTGAGGAATTCAGCCCCGACCAAGCACGTGTTCGTGACCGGGGGCGTCGCCTCCTCGCTCGGGAAGGGACTCACCGCCTCCAGCCTGGGTCGCCTGCTCCGCTCGCGCGGTCTCTCGGTGACGATGCAGAAGCTCGACCCCTACCTCAACGTCGATCCTGGGACGATGAACCCGTTCCAGCACGGCGAGGTCTTCGTGACCAACGACGGGTCGGAGACCGACCTGGACGTCGGCCACTACGAGCGCTTCCTCGACGTGGACCTCTCGGGTCGGGCCAACGTCACGACCGGGCAGGTCTACTCCAACGTGATCGCCAAGGAGCGCCGCGGCGACTACCTCGGCGAGACCGTCCAGGTGATCCCGCACATCACCAACGAGATCAGCGAGCGGATCCTGGCGATGCACGGCGACGACGTCGACGTGGTCATCACCGAGATCGGCGGCACCGTGGGCGACATCGAGTCGCTGCCGTTCCTCGAGGCCGCGCGCCAGGTGCGCCAGACGATCGGGCGCGAGAACTGCTTCTTCGTCCACGTCTCCCTCGTGCCCTACATCGGGCCCTCGAAGGAGCTGAAGACCAAGCCGACCCAGCACTCGGTCGCCGCCCTGCGCCAGGTCGGCATCCAGCCCGACGCGATCGTGTGCCGCGCCGACCGCGAGCTGCCCGAGGGCATCAAGCGCAAGATCGCCGACATGTGCGACGTCGACCGCGAGGCCGTGGTCACCGCGGCCGACGCGCCGTCGATCTACGACATCCCCAAGGTGCTGCACCGCGAGGGACTGGACGCCTACGTCGTCCGCAAGCTCGACCTGCCCTTCCGCGACGTGGACTGGCGCGAGTGGGACGACCTGCTGCGCCGGGTGCACCACCCCGAGGAGGAGGTGCGGGTCGCGCTGGTCGGCAAGTACGTCGACCTGCCCGACGCCTACCTCTCGGTGGTCGAGGCGCTGCGCGCCGGCGGCTTCGCCCACCACGCGAAGGTCGAGATCGAGTGGATCGCCTCCGACGAGTGCGCGACCCCGGCCGGCGCGGCACGGCTTCTGCAGGACGTCGACGCCATCTGCGTGCCCGGTGGCTTCGGCATCCGTGGCCTCGAGGGCAAGCTCGGCGCGCTCACCTACGCCCGCACCCACGGCATCCCCACGCTCGGGCTGTGCCTGGGCCTGCAGAGCATGGTCATCGAGTACTCCCGCAACGTCCTGGGCCTGGACAAGGCCGACTCCACGGAGTTCGACCCCGACACCCCGGAGCCGGTCATCGCGACCATGGCCGAGCAGAAGGCGTTCGTGGAGGGCGCCGGCGACCTCGGCGGCACGATGCGGCTCGGGATGTACCCCGCGCACCTGAAGCCCGGCACGATCGCCCGCGAGGTCTACGGCGAGGAGGTCGTCTCCGAGCGGCACCGCCACCGCTACGAGGTCAACAACGCCTACCGCGAGCGGCTCGAGAACGCCGGTCTGGTCTTCTCGGGGACCTCGCCCGACGACTCCCTCGTGGAGTACGTCGAGCTCCCGCGCGAGGTGCACCCGTACTACATCGCCACCCAGGCCCACCCCGAGCTGCGCTCGCGCCCGACCCGGCCGCACCCGCTGTTCAAGGGGCTGGTGGGCGCCGCGATCGCTCGCCAGCGGGAGCTGCGGATCCCGATCGACGAGTCGGGCCTGCGCCGCGAGCCGGCCGACGAGGAGTGAGCACCCGGTGAGCGCCGGGGCTCCTGACGGCGCGGGGGAGCAGCCCGACCAGCAGCCCGACCAGCAGCCCGAGGTGCGTGACCGGGCCGACCGGTGGCCGGTGCGGGAGTCGCGGCACCTGCACCGCGACGCCTGGGTCGTGGCCCTGCGCGAGGACCGGATCACCCTGCCCGACGGCTCCGGCGAGCCGTTCCGACGCCTGGTGCTCGAGCACCCGGGCGCCGCGGTCGTCCTGGCCGTCGACGACCGGGACCGGGTGCTGTGCCTGTGGCAGTACCGCCACGCGGCCGAGCGGACCTTCGTGGAGATCCCCGCCGGCCTGCTGGACGGCGGCCCGGAGGAGTCGCCGCTGGACGTGGCGCGCCGGGAGCTGGTCGAGGAGACCGGCTACGAGGCGAGCGAGTGGACGCACCTGGTGACGACGTACGCCTCGCCCGGCATCTCGGCCGAGATCGCCCACATCTACCTCGCGCGCGGGCTGACCCGCGTGGGCCGCGGCGACTTCGAGCCCCAGCACGAGGAGGCGCTCATGCGCACGGGCTGGGTGCCCTTCGGCGACCTGCACGCGGCGGTGCTGCGCGGCGACGTGCAGGACGCCCCCGTGGTGATCGCGGTGCTCGCCGCCCAGGCTCGTGGTCTGATGTCCCCGTGAGCGCGCGACCCGGTCGAGACGAGGGCGCCCGATGAGGGTCACCTTCTGCGGTGTGCGGGGCTCCACGCCGGCACCCGGCCCCGACTTCGTGCGCTACGGGGGGCACACCTCGTGCGTCGCGCTCGCCCACGACGGGGAGCGACCGACCCTGCTGCTGGACGGCGGCACGGGGCTGATGCGGGTCACCGACCTGCTCGGCGCCACCCCGTTCCACGGGACCCTGCTCATCGGGCACCTGCACTGGGACCACACCCACGGCATCCCCTTCTTCCGCAGCGGCAACGCCCACGGCAGCCGGGTCGACGTGCTGATCCCGCAGCAGGAGCCGGGGCGACCCGGTGACGCGCACGCGACGCTCGCCCGCTGCTTCTCGCCGCCGCACTTCCCGGTGGAGCCGCGCGAGCTCGGCGGCGGCTGGACCTTCGACGAGATCGTCGAGGGCACCCGGGAGCTGGAGGGCTTCGAGGTGACCGCGCGGCAGATCCCGCACAAGGGCGGGCGCACCTTCGGCTACCGCGTCAGCCACGGCGGCACGACCCTGGCCTACCTCTCCGACCACAGCCCGACCAGCGTCGGCCCCGGGCCCGACGGGCTGGGGGAGCGGCACGAGTCGGCGCTGGCGCTGGCCCGTGACGCCGACCTGTTGGTGACCGACGCCCAGCACCTGGCCTCGCAGTTCCCCGACGTGGCGTTCCTGGGCCACGCGAGCGTGGAGTACGACGTCGAGCTGGCCGTCGAGGCGGGGGTGCGCACCCTCGTGCTCTTCCACCACGACCCGTGGCGCACCGACGACCAGGTCGACGAGGTGCTGGCGCTCGCCCGCGAGCGCGCCGCCGGTCGCGTGGAGGTGGTCGCGGCGCACGAAGGTCTCGAGGTCTCGCTCCCGGCGCAGGACGGCCGGCGCCGGTAGGGTCCCGGGAGTCCGGACCGTAGAGAAGGAGATCCCTGTGAAGGTCGGCGTCCCGAAGGAAGTCAAGGACCACGAGTACCGCGTGGCCATCACGCCGATCGGGGTGCACGAGCTGGTCGCGCACGGCCACGAGGTGGTCATCGAGACCGGCGCCGGGCTCGGCTCCCAGGTCACCGACGAGGAGTACGTCGCCGCCGGTGCACGGATCCTCCCGACGGCCGACGACGTGTGGGGCACCGCGGAGACGGTGCTCAAGGTCAAGGAGCCGGTGGCCGAGGAGTACCACCGCATGCGCGAGGGCCAGACCCTCTTCACCTACCTCCACCTGGCCGCCGACAAGCCGCTGACCGAGGAGCTGCTGGCCCGCAAGGTCACCGGCATCGCCTACGAGACCGTCCAGCTGGCCAACGGCTCGCTGCCGCTGCTCTACCCCATGTCGGAGGTGGCCGGCTGCCTGGCGCCGCAGGTCGGGGCGCACGCGCTGCTCAAGGCCCAGGGTGGCCGCGGGGTGCTGCTCGGCGGCGTCGGCGGCGTCGCCAACGCCAAGGTCGTCATCATCGGGGCCGGCGTCTCGGGCCAGAACGCCGCCAACATCGCCCTCGGCATGGGCGCCGACGTCACCCTGCTCGACACCGACCTGGACAAGCTGCGCATGTCGTTCTGGCGCTACAACAACCAGGTGCACGGCCTGGCCTCTTCCAAGCTGGCCGTCGAACAGCACGTCCGCGAGGCCGACATGGTCATCGGCGCGGTGCTGATCCCCGGCGCGGCCGCGCCGAAGCTGGTCAGCAACGAGCTGGTCTCGCAGATGAAGCCGGGCTCGGTGCTCGTCGACATCGCCGTCGACCAGGGCGGCTGCTTCGAGGACACCCGGGCCACGACCCACTCCGACCCGACCTACCAGGTCCACCAGTCGACCTTCTACTGCGTGGCCAACATGCCCGGCGCGGTGCCGACGACCTCGACCTACGCCCTCACCAACGCGACGCTGCCCTACGTCGTCGCGCTGGCCAACAAGGGCTGGAGGCAGGCGCTGGCCGACGACGCCGCCCTGGCCAAGGGCCTGAACACCCACGACGGCACGCTCACCAACGTGCCGGTCGGTCAGGCCGTCGGCATCGACGCGGTGGACCCGGCGACCGTCCTGGCGTGAGCGCACCCGCCGGCACGACCAGCCCGCCGGACCCGACCACCGGCGTCCGGCCGGTGGAGCGCGCCGTGCGGACCTACCTCGACCACCTCGTGGTCGAGCGTGGCGTCGCTGCCAACACCCTGTCCTCGTACCGACGCGACCTGCGGCGCTACCTCGGCTGGCTGGCCGAGCAGGGGATCGAGGACCTCGCCGGCATCGACGAGCCGGTGGTGACCGGGTTCCTCGTGCGGCTGCGGGAGGGCGACGGCGAGCACCCCCCGCTCTCCTCGACCTCCGCGGCGCGCACCGTGGTCGCGGTGCGCGGGTTCCACCGGTTCGCCGTGGCCGACGGGCTGGTCGGGCACGACCCGGCTGCCGGCGTACGGCCTCCGCAGCCGGCGAAGCGGCTGCCGAAGGCGCTGCCTCTCTCCGACGTGGAGGCGATCCTCGAGGCGGCGGGCTCGCCGGGCACCGTGCTGGCGCTGCGGGACCGGGCGCTGCTGGAGGTGCTCTACGGCACCGGGGCGCGGATCTCCGAGGCTGTCGGGCTGGACGTGGACGACCTCGATGTCGACCCCGCGACCGGGCAGGGCACGGTGCTGCTGCGCGGCAAGGGCGGCAAGCAGCGGCTGGTGCCGGTCGGGTCCTACGCCCTGGAGGCGGTCGACGCCTACCTCGTGCGGGGCCGCCCCGAGCTGGCGGCGGCGGGCCCGAGGGGCTCGACCGGCGCGCGGGCCGGCGCGCTGTTCCTCAACGCCCGCGGTGGGCGGCTCTCGCGGCAGTCGGCGTGGACGGTGCTGACCCGCGCCGCGGAGCGGGCCGGGATCACCCGGGAGGTCTCCCCGCACACGCTGCGCCACTCCTTCGCCACCCACCTGCTCGACGGCGGTGCCGACGTGCGCGTCGTGCAGGAGCTGCTCGGCCACGCCTCGGTGACCACGACGCAGGTCTACACGCTGGTGACCGTCGACAACCTGCGCGAGGTCTTCGCGACCGCGCACCCGCGCGCCCGGTGACCTGCCGGTGATTCGCCGCTCGCTCGGCGGTGGTGCGAGCGTGGGCGCGTGAGCAGCGCACCGAGCCACGGCTGGCCGGCCCCGGGGGCGTCCGCCGACGAGGTCTACGCGGCGGTGACGTCGTACGCCGCCGGGCGCGGCCTGGAGCTCTACCCCCACCAGGACGAGGCCGTGATCGAGCTGCTCGCGGGCAGCAACGTCGTGCTCGCGACCCCGACCGGTTCGGGCAAGTCGCTGGTCGCCCTCGCGGCGCACGCCGCGGCGCTCGCCACGGACCGGGTGAGCTTCTACACCGCGCCGATCAAGGCGCTGGTGAGCGAGAAGTTCTTCGACCTGTGCGAGGTCTTCGGCGCCGACGACGTCGGGATGCTGACCGGCGACGCCTCGGTGAACCCCGACGCCCCGATCATCTGCTGCACGGCCGAGATCCTGGCCAACCTCGCCCTGCGCGAGGGCCGGGCCGCCGACGTGGGCCTGGTCGTGATGGACGAGTTCCACTACTACGGCGAGCCGGACCGCGGGTGGGCGTGGCAGGTGCCGCTGCTGGAGCTGCCCGACGCGCAGGTCCTGCTGATGTCGGCCACCCTCGGTGACACCCGTGAGCTGCGCGAGGACCTCACCGCGCGCACGGGCCGGGAGACGGTGCTGGTCGACCAGGCCGAGCGTCCGGTGCCCCTGACCTTCACCTGGTCGCTGGAGCCGCTGGCCGAGAAGCTGGAGGAGCTGGTGACGACCGGGCAGGCGCCGGTCTACGTCGTGCACTTCACGCAGAAGGACGCCGTCGAGCACGCGACCTCGCTGCTCAACGCGAGCTGGGTCGCGTCGGGCACCTCGCGCGAGCGCAAGGAGCAGCTGGCCGAGCGGATGGCCGGGGTGCGCTTCGCGGCGGGCTTCGGCAAGACCCTCGGCAAGCTGCTGCGCAAGGGGATCGGCGTGCACCACGCGGGGATGCTGCCGCGCTACCGGCGGCTGGTGGAGCAGCTGGCGCAGGCCGGGCTGCTGCAGGTCATCTGCGGCACCGACACCCTCGGCGTGGGCATCAACGTCCCGATCCGCACGGTGCTGTTCACGGGCCTGGCGAAGTTCGACGGCAACCGCATGCGGGTGCTGCGCACCCGGGAGTTCCTGCAGATCGCCGGTCGCGCCGGTCGTGCCGGCTTCGACACCGCCGGCTTCGTCGTGGTGCAGGCACCCGAGCACGTCATCGAGAACGAGAAGGCCAAGGCCAAGGCGGCCGAGCGGGTCGCGGCGGGGAAGAAGAAGTCCAAGGCGCAGCTGCGCAAGCCGCCCGAGGGCACGGTCGTGTGGACCGAGGCGACGTTCGAGAAGCTGGTCGCCGGGGAGCCGGAACCGCTGGTGCCCCGGATGCGGGTCGACAACTCGATGCTGCTCAACGTCCTCTCGCGCGAGGAGGACGCCTTCCCGGTCATGCGCCGCCTGCTCATGGAGAACCACGAGCCGCGCCGCCAACAGCTGCGACTGGCACGCCGTGCCCTGCGACTGACCCGCTCGCTGCTGACATCCGGGGTCGTCGAGCGGCTCGAGGAGCCCGACGAGCACGGTCGCCGCTACGTCCTGGGCGTGGACCTGCCCGAGGACTTCGCCCTCAACCAGCCGCTCGCGCACTTCGCCCTGGAGGCGCTGGAGGTGCTCGACCCGGACTCGGAGACCCACACCCTCGACGTGGTCTCGGTGGTGGAGGCGGTGCTCGAGGCTCCCCGCCAGGTGCTGCTGGCCCAGCAGTGGGCGGCGCGCGGCGCGGCGATCGCCGAGATGAAGATGGACGGCGTCGACTACGACGAGCGGATGGCGCTGGTCGAGGAGATCACCTGGCCGCAGCCGCTCGCGGAGCTGCTCGGGGCGACGTACGAGGTCTACCGTCGCGCGCACCCCTGGCTGCCCGAGGACCTGCTCGACCCGAAGTCGGTGGTCCGGGAGATGTGGGAGCAGGGGCTCTCCTTCACCGACCTGGTCTCGCGCTACCAGCTGGCGCGCTCGGAGGGACTGGTGCTGCGCTACCTCACCGACGCCTACCGCACGCTGCGGCAGACGGTGCCCGAGCAGCACCGTACCGAGGAGCTGGACCTGCTGGTGGAGTGGCTGGGCGAGACGATCCGCCAGACCGACTCCTCGCTCCTGGACGAGTGGGAGGCGCTCACCGACCCCGAGGGGGCGTTGGCCCGCCTCGGTTCCGAGCTCACCTCGGCGCACGCCCCGCCGCCCCCGCCGCGGCCGCTCTCCCAGCAGGGTCGGGCCTTCGAGGTCATGGTCCGCAACGCGATGTTCCGCCGCGTCGAGCTGGTGGCCCGCGACGACCTCGACGGGCTCATGGCCCTCGAGCGGGCCGCCGCCGACCGCACCGAGCCCCCGCGCGAGGTGCTGATGACCCGCTCGGCCTGGGACGAGGCGATCGAGGCCTACTACGCCGACCACGACGCGGTCGACATGGGCCCCGACGCGCGGTCCCCGGAGCTGCTGGTGAGCGAGCCGGGCACCGACGAGGAGACCGGCGCCCGGGTGTTGCGCGTGCGCCAGACGGTCCACGACCCGGCAGGCGACCACGACTGGGTCGTGGAGGCGGTCGCCGACCTCGACGCCACCGACGAGGTGGGCGAGCTGGTCATGCCGACGACGGCGTTCCGCCGGCTGTGAGCGGGCCCGCCCGACGACGTACGATCCCGCGGTGCCAGAGGTAGCAGCCGTGCCCGACATCGCGAGGGTCTCCGTCGTCGCGTACTTCGGCGACGACCCGACGCGGGTCTACCAGCTCGTGCAGTGGCTGCCGGTGCTGGAGGTGCTCGACGAGGTCCACCCGGTCGGCCTGGTCGTGCGGGACCCCGCCGTCGCAGCCCATCTCCAGGAGCGCACCCACCTCCCGGTGCTGCTGGCGCCGGAGTTCCAGGAGCTGCGCGCGCTCTACGAGCGCCTGGATGCCGGGGTCGCGCTCTACTGCAACAACTCGATGCTCAACTTCCAGTCGTTGCTGGACCCGCGGATGCTGCACGTGCACGTCAACCACGGCGAGAGCGACAAGCAGTCGATGGCCAGCAACAACGCCAAGGCCTACGACCGGGTGCTCGTCGCCGGGGAGGCGGCGGTGCAGCGGCACTTGGCTGCGCTGATGGAGCTCGACGCGACCCGGCTGGTCCGGGTGGGGCGCCCGCAGCTCGACGTCCCGCGCGAGCGGGTCCTGGCGCCGTCGACCCGCCGCACCGTCCTCTACGCGCCCACCTGGGAGGGCGACGCCGACTACAACGACTACACCTCCGTCGACGTCATGGGCGCGGCCATCGCGGAGGCCGTGCTGTCGCTGCCCGACGTGCGCCTGGTCTACAAGCCGCACCCCAAGGTGGTCACCAGCACCCGTGAGGAGGTGCGCGAGGGTCATCGCGCCATCACGACGCTGGTGACCGCCGCCGCCCTGACCGACCCCGAGGCCGGGCACGTGGCCCTGACGAGTGCCGACATCCTCGCCGTGATGCCCGACTGCGACGCCCTGGTCACCGACGTCTCCTCGGTGGGCCTGGACTGGCTGTACCTGCGCAACGAGAAGCCGCTGCTCATCACCGACAAGCACGCCGACGCCGAGCGGCTGCGCGAGGAGGTCCCGGTCAGCCGGTGCGCCGACGTCGTCGAGCCCGCGGACGTCGCGGGCCTGGCCGACCTGCTGGCCGACCGCCTCGAGCACGACGAGCACCACCTGGCCCGGGTGGCCATGCGGCACCACTACTTCGACGACGTCGCGGTGGGGGAGTCCACGACGCGCTTCCTCGCGGTCGTCGGCGAGCTGATCGCGCTGCGCGACCGGCTCCAGGGCGTCGAGCGCTCTGCGCGCGGGTCGGTCGGCATCACGGCCTGAGCGACCTAGGGTGGCGCGCATGAGCGAGCAGTCCCCGGTGGAGGTCCGGCACGAGCCCGAGCGGTCGCGCTGGGCGGCGTACGTCGACGGCGAGGAGGCCGGCTACGCCGACTACGTGCTGCTCCAGGACCCGCCGCGGGTCGTCTTCCCGCACACGGTCACGCACCCGGCGTACGGCGGGCGGGGGGTGGCCTCGCAGGTCGTCGCGGCCGCGCTGGAGCACGTGCGGGCGGAGGGCGGGCGGCAGGTGGTGCCGCAGTGCTGGTTCGTGGCCCGGCACATCGAGCAGCACCCCGAGCTGGCCGGGCTGCTGGAGGTTCCCGACGGGGGTGCGGCGAACCGCTTGTAGCGGCCTCCGCCCGGCACCTAGAGTGCGCGGGTCGCCCCCGCGCGGCGCCGGGCGCTTTGTCGACATGGGGGCCGGATGAGGAGAGCGTCGTGACCGATGGTGGGATGGCCCCTGTGACCGACCCGCTGCCCTTCGACCGTCCCGACGAGAAGCCGACCATGGGTCCGACCGGTCGCCCGATGCCGGTGCTCCCGGAGCCGGCGCCGCTGACCCAGCACGGGCCGGCGCGGGTGGTGGCGATGTGCAACCAGAAGGGCGGCGTCGGCAAGACGACGACGACCATCAACCTGGGGGCCGCGCTCGCCGAGCTGGGCCGCAGGGTGCTGCTGGTCGACTTCGACCCGCAGGGCTCGCTGTCGGTGGGCCTGGGCCTCAACCCGCACGAGATGGAGCTGACGGTCTACAACCTGCTCATGGAGCGCGACGTCGCGCTCGAGGAGGTCGTGGTGCCGACCGGCGTGCCGGGCATGGACCTGCTGCCCTCCAACATCGACCTCTCCGCCGCCGAGGTGCAGCTCGTCCACGAGGTGGCCCGCGAGCAGACCCTGCAGCGGGTGCTCGCCCCGGCGATCGCCGATTACGACGTCATCCTGATCGACTGCCAGCCCTCCCTGGGCCTGCTGACGGTCAACGCGCTGACCGCCGCCGACGGCGTCATCGTGCCGCTGGAGTGCGAGTACTTCGCGCTGCGCGGGGTGGCGCTGCTCAAGACCACCATCGACAAGGTGCGCGAGCGGCTCAACCCCAAGCTCGAGATCGACGGCGTCCTCGGCACCATGTTCGATGGTCGCACCCTGCACTCGCGCGAGGTGATGGAGCGGCTGGTCCAGGCGTGGGGGGACAAGGTCTTCCACACTGTCATCCGCCGCACGGTGAAGTTCTCCGACTCCACGGTGGCCGGCGAGCCCATCACGACCTACGCCTCGTCCTCGGCCGGCGCCGACTCCTACCGCCAGCTCGCGAAGGAGGTGCTCGCCCGGTGCCTCGACGGGTGAGCATGCCCGCTGCCGACGACCTGTTCCGGCCCACCGCCGAGCAGCCGACCCCGCCGGCCGTCTCCGACGAGCCGACCGGTGCTGCGCGGGCCCCGGTTGAGACCCCGGCGGCGACCGCCGGTCCGAGGAAGCCCAGCGGGCGGGTGCGGCACGACGAGAAGATGACCGTCTACGTCACCAGCGCCGAGCTGCTGGCCATCGAGCAGGCGCGGCTGCGGCTGCGCAGCGAGCACGGCCTGGCCATCGACCGGGGGCGGCTGGTGCGCGAGGCGCTCGGGCTGGTGCTCGGGGACTTCGAGGAGCGCGGCGAGGCCAGCGACCTGGTGGCCCGCCTGACGGTGGACCAGGAGTGAGCCCGGCCGCCGCCGACGACGTCGCCGTCGCGGAGGCGCCCGCGGGCTTCTCGCTGCGCCTGGACAACTTCGAGGGTCCCTTCGACCTGCTGCTGCAGCTGATCTCCAAGCACAAGCTCGACATCACCGAGGTGTCGCTCTCGCGGGTGACCGACGAGTTCATCGCCCACGTCAAGGCGCTGGGGCGGTCCGGCACCTCGGTCGACGACCTCGAGGAGACCACCTCCTTCCTGCTCGTCGCCGCCACCCTGCTGGACCTCAAGGCGGCCCGGCTGCTGCCCCAGGGCGACGTGGAGGACGAGGAGGACCTCGCCCTGCTGGAGGCCCGCGACCTGCTCTTCGCCCGGCTGCTGCAGTACAAGGCGTTCAAGCAGGTCGCCGCGGTGCTCGAGCAGCGGCTGGCGGGGGAGTCGCGGCGCCACCCGCGGGCCGTCGGCCTGGAGGAGCGCTTCGCGACCCTGCTGCCCGAGGTCCTCATCGGGATCGGCCTGGAGCAGTTCGCCGCGCTGGCCGCCAAGGCGATGGCGCCCAAGCCGGTGCTCGAGCTGCCCACGCACCACATCCACGCCCCCGCGGTGTCCGTGCGCGAGCAGGCGGGCATCGTCGTCGACCGGCTGCGCCGCTCGGGCACGCTCACCTTCCGCGCCCTGTGCGGCGACTCCCCGGACACCCTCACCACCGTGGCGCGCTTCCTGTCGCTGCTGGAGCTCTTCCGCGAGGGGGCCGTCGCCTTCGACCAGGTGACGCCCCTCGGCGAGCTCACCGTGCGCTGGACCGGCGAGGAGGACGCCGACGTCGACGACCTGGTCACCGACGAGTTCGACGGTGCGCCCACCGACGCCCTCGAGGCTGCCGAGCAGGCCGCAGCCCCGACCGACCTGCCCGCTCGCCGCGATGCCGACCAGCCCCAGGAGGACCCCGATGAGTGAGGCCACCCACACCGACGAGACGACCGAGGAGATGCTCGACGTGCCCGTGGCGGCACTGCGCCCCTCGCTGGAGGCGGTGCTGATGGTCGCCGACCAGCCGCTGGACGCGGTGAGCCTGGCCACCGCCGTCGGGCACCCGGTCGAGGACGTCGTGGCCGCGCTCCAGCTGCTCGCCGAGGAGTACGACGAGGCCGACCGCGGCTTCGAGCTGCGCAACGTCGCGGGTGGGTGGCGCTACTACACCCGCGAGGACTACGCCCACGTGGTGGAGCGGTTCGTCCTCGACGGCCAGCAGGCCCGGCTGACCCAGGCGGCGCTGGAGACCTTGGCGGTGGTCGCCTACCGCCAACCGGTCTCGCGGGCCCGGGTCTCGGCGATCCGCGGCGTCAACGTCGACGGCGTCATGCGCACCCTGCTCACCCGCGGGCTGGTCGAGGAGGCGGGGAGCGACCCCGAGACCGGTGCGCACCTCTACCGCACGACCAGCTACTTCCTGGAGCGGATCGGGGTCACCGGCCTCGATGAGCTGCCCGAGCTGGCGCCGTACCTCCCTGACCTGCAGGACATGGAGGAGGAGCTGGGTGCGCTCGCGGCCCAGTCCGCCCCGGGCCCGGCCGGCCAGGAGCCCGCCGCGCCCTCGGAGCCGGTGGGCGAGGAGCAGGCATGAGCGACTCGCAGGTCCCCGTCGACGAGGACGGCCTGATCCGGCTGCAGAAGCTGCTGGCGATGTCCAACGTGGCCTCGCGGCGCAAGTGCGAGGAGCTGATGCTGGCCGGCGAGGTCGAGGTCGACGGCGAGGTCGTGACCCGGCTCGGCACCAAGGTCGACCCGACGCGCGCGGTGATCAGGGTCCAGGGGCGCCGACTGCCGCCGGTCTCCGCGCACGTCTACCTCGTGCTCAACAAGCCCCGCGGCGTGGTCTCGACGATGTCGGACCCCGAGGGACGGCGGTGCCTGGGCGACGTGGTCGCCGACCGGCCCGAGCGGCTCTTCCACGTCGGTCGGCTCGACACCGACACCTCCGGCCTGCTGCTGCTGACCAACGACGGCGACTTCGCCCAGCGGATGGCGCACCCTTCCTACGAGGTCGACAAGACCTACGTCGCCGAGGTCGAGGGCGAGGTCTTCCCGCGCACCCTCAAGCAGCTGCGCGAGGGCGTGGAGCTCGAGGACGGGCCGGTCCAGGTCAGCAGCATCAAGGTCGTCGCGGGTGGGCACGGGCGCAACCACCCCGGTCGCACGGTCGTGGAGCTGGTGATCCACGAGGGGCGCAACCGGATCGTGCGGCGCCTGCTCGACCACGTCGGCCACCCCGTGCTGCGGCTGACCCGGACCCGGATCGGTCCGGTCGAGCTGGGCCGACTGGGGGTCGGGGAGATGCGCGAGCTGACCCTCGACGAGCTCGGGCAGCTGCTGGACAGCGCGCAGATGTGAGCAACGGGGTCAGTAGCCTGACCCGCGCAACCGCAGCACCACCAGGCACCACCAGGCACCACCAGGTACGACGAGGACAGAGGGAGCAGCACGTGGCGGTCCGGGCGATCCGAGGGGCGACCCAGCTCGAGGAGGACGTGCGCGACCACATGCTCGAGCGGGTCGCGGAGATGGTCACCGACGTGATGACCGCGAACGGCCTGGAGGTCGACGACTTCATCTCCGTGGTCTTCACCGCCACCTCCGACCTGGTCTCGGAGTTCCCGGCCTACGCCGCCCGCCGGCTCGGCTTCGGCGAGGTGCCGCTGCTGTGCGCGCGCGAGCTGGAGATCGAGGGCTCGATGCCCCGCGTGGTGCGGATGCTGGCCCACGTCGAGACCGACCGGCCGCGCGCGGACATCACCCACGTCTACCTCCACGGCGCCGCGGCGCTGCGCTCGGACCTGACCCGGGTGCGGTCGCTGCCCGACGGCGATGCCTGAGACCTCCGGGCCCGCTGAGCGCCCCGGTCGGCTGCCCGCCGGTCAGCGCGGTGACTGGCTGACCGGCCCGGTCCTCGTCGTCGGTGCCGGTCTGCTCGGGACCTCGGTGGGCCTGGCCTGCCGCCGCTCCGGCCTGGAGGTGCTGCTCAGCGACGTCTCCTCCGAGCACGTGCGCACCGCCTCCGGCATGGGTGCCGGTCGCCCCCTCGAGCCGGGGGACCGGCCGCAGCTGGTCGTCGTGGCCGTGCCGCCCGACCACGTGGGCGAGGCGGTGCGGGCGGCGCTGGCCGCCCACCCCGGTGCCGTGGTCACCGACGTGGGCAGCGTGAAGACCGGCCCGTGGCAGTCGGTCCGCGAGCAGGCCGGCGCGGCGTCGTACGTCGGCGGGCACCCGATGGCGGGCAGCGAGCGGTCCGGGCCGCTGGCGGCGTCCGCCTCGCTGTTCGACGGCCGGCCCTGGGCGATCACCCCGCACCCCGAGAGCGACCCCGCGGCCGTCGAGGTCGTGGAGGACCTGGTACGGCTGTGCGGTGCGGTGCCGGTGTGGCTGACCCCGCAGGAGCACGACCGCGCCGTGGCGCGCACGAGCCACGTGCCGCACCTGCTCTCGGTGCTCGCGGCTGCGCGGCTGGCCGCCGGTCCGGAGAACCACCTGGCGCTGTCGGGCCAGGGCGTGCGCGACGTCACCCGCGTGGCTGCGGGCGACCCGCGGCTCTACAGCCAGATCGTCGGCGCCAACGCCGACGCCGTGCTCGACCTGCTGGGCGAGGTGCGCGAGCAGCTGGACGCGGTGATCGCCGCCGTCGGGGCCGGTGACCGGTCCGCGCTGGAGGACGTGCTCGCCAGCGGTGTCGCGGGCACCCGGGTGATCCCGGCCAAGCACGGCGGTCCCGCCCGGCCGATGCGCTCGGTGTGGGTCTCGGTGCCCGACCACCCCGGCGAGCTGGCCCGGCTGCTGGCCGACGCCGTGGCCAGCGAGGTCAACGTCGAGGACATCCGGATCGACCACGACCCCGGCCGACCCGTGGGCCTGGTGGAGCTGGTGGTCGAGGACACCCGGGCCGACCACCTGCTCGGCTCTCTGGAGTCACGCGGTTGGGAGACCCACCGGTAGGCTGCCGCCCCGTGGACGACCTGCAGCAGCCCTCGACCCCGGGCCTCGTGGTGGCCGTCGACGGCACCTCCGGCTCCGGCAAGTCGAGCACCTGCCGCGGGGTGGCCTCGAGGCTGGGCCTGGCCTACCTCGACACCGGCGCGATGTACCGCGCGATGACCTGGTGGATGCTCGAGCACGGCGTGGACGTCCACGACCCCGCTGCCGTCGCCGCCCGCTGCGGCGAGCCGACGATCACCTCCGGCACCGACCCGGCCGCGCCGACCATCCACGTCGACGGCACCGACGTCGCCGGGCCGATCCGCGGCGAGGCCGTGACCGGCTCGGTCTCGCCGGTCGCCACCGTCCCGGAGGTCCGCGAGCGGCTGGTGGCCCTGCAGCGCGCCGCCATCTCCACTGCGCCGCAGGGGATCGTCGTGGAGGGACGCGACATCGCCAGCACGGTGTGGCCGCAGGCGCAGGTCAAGGTGTTCCTCACCGCCGACCCCGCCGCCCGGGCTGCGCGCCGCGCCGCCGAGGAAGGTGGCTCGGACGCCGCCGCCGTCGAGGCCGTCCTGCGCAGCCGCGACGCCATCGACTCCGGTCGCGCCGCCTCCCCGCTCACGCAGGTCGACGGGGCCGCGCACCTGGACACCACCCACCTCACGCTCGACGAGGTCATCGAGGAGGTCGTGGCCCTGGTCCGGGCGGTCGAGGTGGACGCGTGAGCGACCACGTCGCGCTCCCGCGCACCGACCGCACGGCGCACCCGCCGCGCTACCTGCTGCACCCCCTGCGGCCGCTCGCCCGCTGGATCATCCGGCGGCGCTACCGGGTCGTGGTCCACCACGCCGAGCGGGTGCCCGCCGCCGGACCGGTCGTGCTCGCGGCCAACCACGCCGGCGTCATCGACGGGCCGCTGCTGGCGATCTTCGCCCCCCGGCCCGTGCACGCCCTGACCAAGTCCGAGATGTTCGAGGGGCGGCTCGGCGGGTTCCTGCTCCGCTCCGGCCAGGTCCCGCTGGACCGGTTCCGCACCGACGTCGCTGCGGTCCGCTCGTGCCTGCGCGTGCTGCGCGACGGCGGCGTGGTCGGGATCTTCCCCGAGGGTCGGCGCGGCTCCGGGGAGCTCGAGCGCTTCCACCGCGGGACCGCCTACTTCGCGCTCGCGGCGGGTGCGCCGGTCGTGCCGGTCTCGATGTTCGGCACTCGCGAGCCCGGCGGCTCCAGCGGCTCGCTGCCGCGCCGCGGGGCCACGCTGCACCTCGTGGTCGGGCGTCCCGTCGACGTACCCCACCAGCCGTGGCCGCGCACGCGGGAACAGGTGGGCGAGCTCTCGCGTTCCCTCTGGGAGCACATGCGCGCCGAGCTCGACGCCGCGCGCCGGGAGACCGGCGGCATCCTGCCGGGCCCGCTGCCGCTCGGGGACCTCGAGCCCGACCCCGCCACCGGGGTCGGGGCGCCGCGCACGCGCACCGAGCCGCCCCCGTCCACCAGGCCGATCATCAGGCCGTCCACCCCGCCGTCCACCACGCTCCCGCCGACACCGGGGAGCACCATCCACACCGACGGCCACGAGGCCGCTCGACACGAGCCAGGAGCACCATGACCGACCAGCCCGACCAGTCCCTCGACGCGACCCCGGAGGGCGCCCCGAGGGTGCCGGTGCTGGCCATCGTCGGCCGCCCCAACGTCGGCAAGTCCACCCTGGTCAACCGGATCATCGGCCGCCGCGAGGCGGTCGTGGAGGACGTGCCCGGCGTGACCCGCGACCGGGTGCCCTACGACGCCACCTGGAACGGACGCGCCTTCACCGTCGTCGACACCGGCGGCTGGGACCCCGACGCCAAGGGCATGGCCCAGCGGATCGCCGCCCAGGCCGAGATCGCGATCTCCCTGGCCGACGCGGTCCTCTTCGTGGTCGACGCGACAGTGGGCATCACCGACGCCGACGAGGCGGTCGTGAAGATCCTGCGCGCCGCGGACAAGCCGGTCGTGCTGGCCGCCAACAAGGTCGACGACGCCCGGACCGAGGCCGAGGCCTACGCGCTGTGGAACCTCGGGCTGGGGGAGCCCTGGCCGGTATCGGCCCTGCACGGTCGCGGCTCGGGCGACATGCTCGACGCGATCCTCGCGGCCCTGCCCGAGCCCCCGCCCGAGTCCGACCCCGAGGTCGGGGGACCGCGGCGCGTCGCGATCGTGGGCCGTCCCAACGTCGGCAAGTCCTCCCTGCTCAACAAGCTCGCCGGCGAGGAGCGGGTCGTCGTCGACAACGTCGCCGGCACCACCGTCGACCCGGTCGACGAGCTGGTCGAGCTGGGCGGGCGCACCTGGCGCTTCATCGACACCGCCGGCATCCGCAAGCGGGTCAAGGAGGCCAGCGGGCACGAGTACTACGCCTCGCTGCGCACGGCCACGGCCATCGACCGCGCCGAGGTGGCCGTGCTGGTCCTCGACGCCCAGCAGAACATCGCCGAGCAGGACGTCCGCATCCTCCAGACCGTCCGCGAGGCCGGCCGCGCGCTGGTGATCGCCTTCAACAAGTGGGACCTGGTCGACGAGGAGCGGCGCTACTACCTCGAGCGCGAGATCGAGCGCGAGCTCGTGCAGGTGCAGTGGGCGCCGCGGATCAACGTCACCGCCCGGACCGGGTGGCACATCGACCGGCTGGTGCCCGCGCTGGACAAGGCCCTCGAGGGCTGGGAGACCCGGATCGGCACCGGTGCGCTCAACACCTTCCTGGGCCGCCTCGTCGCCGAGCACCCGCACCCGGTGCGCAGCGGCAAGCAGCCCAAGGTGCTCTTCGGGACCCAGGCCACCACGGCACCCCCCACGTTCATCCTCTTCACCTCAGGCAGGCTCGACGCCTCCTACGAGCGGTTCATCGAGCGCCGGCTGCGCGAGGAGTTCGGGTTCGTCGGGACGCCGATCGTGCTGCAGCAGCGGCCGCGGGAGAAGCGCAAGCGCTGAGGACGGCTCCTGCGCAGGGCCTGTGGAGGCTCGGGACCTTGGTCCCGAGCCGCCGGGCCTAGGTCCCGGCGGTCCCGGGAGGGGTCAGGTACGCCGGGTGCGGGTCGATGGGGCGGGGGACACCCCCTCGCACCAGGAGCCCGACGTGCCGCCTCGCGCAGTGACCCCGAACGGTCGGGAGAAGACCTTCCGTCCCGACCAGATCATCGTCTCCAAGACCGACCCCCAGGGTCGGTTGACCTACGTGAACCCGCTGTTCGTCGAGATCAGCGGCTACACCGAGGCCGAGCTGCTCGGGCAGCCGCACAACATCATCCGCCACCCCGACATGCCGCGCTCGGTGTTCCGGCTGCTGTGGGAGCGGATCTCCGGCGGCGAGGAGATCTTCGCCTACGTCGTGAACCTCAGCGCCGACGGCACGCACTACTGGGTGCTCGCGCACGTCACGCCCACGATCGGCCCGGACGGCCGGATCGTCGGCTACCACTCGAACCGGCGTACGGCGGACAAGGACGCCCTCGCGATCATCACGGACATCTACGCCAAGCTGCGGGCCGTCGAGCGGTCCGCGCCCTCCACGCCCGAGGCGCTCGCCGCGGGCACCGCCCTGCTGGAGCAGATGCTCGCCGATGCCGGACAGACCTACGACGAGCTCGTGTGGTCGCTCTCCCAGGAGGTGGCGGCATGAGCATCGACGCCCTGCCGACCGAGGCGGACGACGCCCACGTCACCGACGGCCTGCCGACCGACGACGGGCTCGCCGAGCTCGAGCAGTCCCTGGCCGCCGTACCCGAGCAGGCCGGCGGGCCGTCGGCCCGCGAGCAGCAGCTGGAGCGGGTGCTGCTCGCCGTGCGGGACGTCTGCCTGGCCGCCGCCGGCGGCGACCTCGAGCCGCGGGTCCCACACCTCGGGGACGAGCCGGAGGTCCGCGAGGTCCGGGACGCGCTGAACGGCCTGCTGGACCTCACCGACGCCTACGTGCGGGAGTCCTCGGCCTCGCTGAGCTACGCCAGCACGCAGCGGTTCTACCGCCGGTTCCTGCGTCGCGGGATGAAGGGCAGCTTCGCCCAGGGCGCCTCCACCATCAACGAGGCGATCGACGCGATGGCCGCCACGGCCGACACCCTCGCCCACGAGCGGAGCGAGCGGCTGCGGATGGCCGACTCGTTCGAGGAGGCCGTGATGGGCCTCTCCGACCAGGTCGCCGCCGCCGCCGTGGAGATGGAGTCGGCCTCCAGCAACCTCGCCGGCACCGCCGAGGGCACCGCCGTGCGTGCCGGTCAGGTGGCGGAGAGCTCCCACACCGCCTCCAACGCCGTGACCGTCGCCGCGGCCGCGGTCGAGGAGCTCGCGGCCACCATCTCCTCCATCGAGCAGCAGACCGCCCAGTCCAACGCCGCGGGCGTGGCCGCGGTGGGCGAGGCGGAGTCCACCGCCGCCACCGTCCAGGGCCTGGCCGCCGCCTCCCAGGAGATCGGCGAGGTCATCAACCTGATCAACCAGGTGGCCAGCCAGACCCGCCTGCTCGCGCTCAACGCGACCATCGAGGCCGCCCGGGCGGGAGAGTCCGGCAAGGGCTTCGCGGTCGTCGCCTCGGAGGTGAAGTCGCTGGCCACCCAGACCGCGGAGGCCACCGGTCGGATCGAGGCGCAGGTCAAGGAGATCCAGGGCGCCACCGACGCCGTGGTCGGGGCCATCGACACCATCACCGGCTCGGTGCGGGGGATGGGCGACAACCTCGAGGAGATCGCCCGCACCGTCTCCGAGCAGCGCCAGGCGGCCGGCGAGCTCAGCGAGACCACCACCCGGGCCGCTGCCGCGGTCGGTCAGGTCACCGACGACATCGGCGCCATCGGGGACGCCACCCAGGCGACCAGCAGCGGTGCCGGGCAGATGACGACGGCGTCGCTGGAGCTGGCCAAGCTGTCCTCGCAGCTGCGCACGGAGGTCGCCGACTTCCTGGCCCGCATCCGCTGACCGGGCTCCCGCAGCGGCTGGATCCGTCCACCAGCGCGGCCCCCGCCCCCGATTCCGGGGCGGGGGCCGCGCTGCGGCCTCAGGCCGGCGAGGAATCCAAGACACAGTCGCTGTAGGCGGTCAGCGCGACGGCCTGGTATCCGGCCACTCGCTCCAGAGGTAACCAGTAGTGGGTCATGTCGCCGTCGATCACGTAGAACGCGTCCACCTCGTCGTCCGCGTAGACTGTGCGGGTCGGAGAGGTGCTGCTGAGCCACACCGTCCACCGACCCTGCTGCTGGTGCGTGGTCGTCTTGACCTGGACCCTGACGATCTCACCCCCCAGGTCGGCGAGCAGGTCGTAGCGGGCCGGTTCCAACGGCCAGCTGACGTGGTGGCCGCGCATCCTCAGCGAGGCTGCCGCGAGCAGCGGAGCAGCATGACGCAGGTTGTTGAGCTCCGGTTGCGAGGCCGGACGTCCTGTTCCTGTCGTGAGTGAGTCGGTGAGCAGGTGCGCCGTGTCGATGCCGAGCCGTTGGGCGTGGGCCTTCAAACGACGCTCGGAGTCGGCACCCAGCCCCAACCGGGCCGACACCTCTGACCAGCTGTTGGCATCATCGAGGGCACTCCTCAGGTGCGTGTCCGTCACGCGGCGTGGCCGAACGAAGTGCGAGTAGTCGAGACCGGCGCCCTCAGCCTGTCGGCGCGCGGTGCGGATGGCGGAGGACGAGGTGCTCGCCAGACCCAGATGACGCAGGACACCCCTCCACGAACCCGATTCGGCCACCGCAACGGCGAGCTGCTCGGCGGTGTAACGAGGCGCTCGGGGCATGGACTGAAGCTACGGGCACCCGCCGACATTGTGGAGTGCCCCAATTCAGAGCGGGCGACTGCCCTGTTGTAGTGTTCACGCGCCGTGACGTCGCGATCCGACCGAGCGGCGTTCGGGCTGTGGCGCAGCTTGGTAGCGCACCTGACTGGGGGTCAGGGGGTCGCAGGTTCAAATCCTGTCAGCCCGACCGGACACGATCGAGACGAGAGGCCGTCCCCGCTGCGGGGGCGGCCTCTTGCTCGTCCGGTGCCTGCGTCACGCACGGCGTCCCGGGTCAAGGACTCGCTGGAGCTGGCCACGCAGGACTGGTTCGGTTCCGCGCAGTTCGACCGCCCCGAGGACCACTGGCCACGTCGCTGGGCCACGGCGTACCTCGACTTCGCCGCCGGGGAGAAGCGCTCGTGGCTGCGGCAGATGGGGCACCGGTTCTTCCCCGTCGTGGGGTGGGCGGAGCGCGGTGACGGTCGCGCCGACGGGCACGGCAACTCGGTCCCGCGGTTCCACCTGACCTGGGGCACCGGCCCCGGCGTGGTGGCGCCCTTCGAGCGCCGGGTCCGCGAGCACGCCGCCGCGGGGCGCATCCGGCTGTGCTTCCGCCACCGCGTCGACGCGCTGGGCACCGACGCAGGCGCCGTCACGGGGGTGCGGGGGGCGCTCCCGGAGCCCTCCGACGTCGCCCGGGGCGTGGCGTCCTCGCGCGTGGAGGTCGGCGAGTCGAGTACGCCGCCCAGGCCGTCCTGGTGACCTCGGGCGGCATCGGCGGCAACCACGAGCTGGTGCGCAAGGCGTGGCCCGAGAGGCTCGGCACCCCTCCCGAGCGCATGGTGTCCGGGGTGCCGGCCCACGTGGACGGGCGGATGCTGGAGATCACCGCGGCAGCGGGCGGAGCGGTCATCAACCCCGACCGCATGTGGCACTACACCGAGGGACTGCGCAACTGGGACCCGATCTGTGGCACTACACCGAGGGACTGCGCAACTGGGACCCGATCTGGGACAACCACGGCATCCGCATCCTGCCCGGCCCGTCGTCGCTGTGGCTCGACGCCGAGGGCAACCGGCTCCCCGCGCCGTACTTCCCCGGCTTCGACACCCTCGGCACGCTGGGGCACCTCATGGCCACCGGCTACGACCACTCCTGGTTCGTGCTGACCCAGAAGATCATCGAGAAGGAGTTCGCCCTCTCGGGATCGGAGCAGAACCCCGACCTGACCGGCAAGGACCTCAAGCTCCTGCTCTCACGGGTCAGACCCGGCGCCCCGGGCCCGGTCGAGGCGTTCAAGCAGCACGGCGAGGACTTCGTCGTCGCCGACACCCTCGCCGAGCTCGTCGCCGGCATGAACGAGCTGACCGACCGTCCCCTCATCGAGGAGGACCGGCTCCGCCGCACCATCGAGGCACGCGACCGCGAGCTGGACAATGACTTCACCAAGGACGCCCAGGTCACCGCGATCCGCGGCGCCCGCAGCTACCGCGGCGACAGGCTCATCCGGGTCGCCTCCCCGCACCGCCTCCTGGACCCCGCAGCCGGCCCGCTCATCGATGTGGCTCAACATCCTGACCCGCAAGACGCTCGGCGGCCTGCACACCGACCTCGCCGGCCGGGTCCTCGACGGTGCCGGCACCCCGATCGCCGGGCTGTACGCCGCCGGCGCGGTCAGCGGGTTCGGCGGCGGTGGCATGCACGGCTACAACGCGCTGGAGGGCACCTTCCTCGGCGGCTGCCTGTTCTCAGGTCGCACCGCCGGTCGCGCGGCCGCCGACCACATCGCCTAGCGTCGGCCCGTGACCCCTCGATCCGCCCGCCCGGTGCGGGCCTCGCGCTCGCCTGCTCCCGGTCCCGGTGCCGGCGGCACGCAGGACGCCCGTGCACAGGCGCCGCGGCGTCCCCACGAGGACGACTTCCTCGCCACGCCGCCCGGGCTGGCGCAGTTGGCGCCCGGCGCGGTCATCCGCAGCCGTCGCGTGCGGGTCGCGCTGCTGGGCCTGGTGCCGCAGCAGCGGATCGAGGCGTGGCAGGTCGCCTACCGCAGCACCGACCTGCACGGTGAGCCCGAGGTGGCGGTCACGACGGTGATGCGTCGCCAGGGAGCGGTGCCGACCGCGTTGGTCGCCTACCAGTGCGCCATCGACGCGGTTTCGGACCGGTGCTTCCCGTCCTACGCGCTGCGGGCCGGCGCCCGGGCGTGGGGCGCGCTGCCGCAGTTCGAGATCCTGCTCATCGCACGGCTGCTCGACCTCGGGTACGCCGTCAGCGCCTGCGACCACGAGGGCCTGCTGGGCACGTTCGCGGCTCCGCGGGAGCCGGGCCACCGGGTGCTGGACGGCGTGCGCGCCGCCCGGGCCCTACCGGAGCTGGAGCTGCCCGAGGACCTGCCCGTGGGCATGTTCGGCTACTCCGGCGGCGGCATGGCCACCGCCTGGGCGGCCGAGATGGCCCCGACGTACGCCCCCGAGCTGCCGATCGTCGGGGCGGTGCTCGGTTCACCGGTGGGTGACCCGGGCGAGGCGTTCATCAAGCTCAACGGCGGCCTCTTCGCCGGGCTCCCCGCCCTGGTGGTGGCCGGGCTGCGGCACGTCTACCCGGGTCTGGCCGAGGTGGTGCGCGAGCACGCCTCCAGCGAGGGCAAGCAGCGCCTGGACCGGCTCGAGGAGCTGACGACGACCGAGGCGTGCCTGCGCTACGCGCTCGACGACTTCGACGAATACCTCGACTCCCCGCTCGCCGACGTCCTGGCGCTGCCGGAGGTCCTGCACGTCTTCGACGACCTGCGGCTGGGGCACCACGCCCCGACGTGCCCGCTGCTGGTGGTCCAGTCGCGGCGGGACCAGATCATCGACGTCGACGACGTGGACAGCCAGGTCGGGCGCTACGTCGCTCGCGGTGCAGACGTGCTCTACCTGCGCGACGGTGCCAGCGAGCACATCAGCCTGATGCTGCTGGGCTTCCCGGTCATGCTGGACTGGCTCGCGCGACGTTTCGAGGACAACCGGGCAAGCGCCTCCGGGGCCCGCTCGACAGGCACCCGGGACCACCTCTCGCTGGCCCTGCGGCCCTCGTCGTGGCCGGGCTTCGTCGCCCTGGGCGCCGCCGCGGCGCGCACCGTGCTGGGGCGCGCCTGACCCCTGGCGGGCGCCGGGCCGCTCGCCGGCCGGGCCGCCAGCCGGACCGCCCGACGGTCAGCCGTCCACCCGGCGGCGGGCACCACCAGATGGGCGCGCGTGACCGACACTCCCGGGCCGACCGCCGGAGCCGTCGCCGGACAGTGCGGCCGGGGCGGACGCCGCGGCCCAGCCGAGCCCGGCGACCACGACGGTGGCGACCAGGTACCGGCGTCGGGTGAGCCGGGGGTACCTGCGTGCGGGCGTCCGGGCCAGCAGGCCGTGCGGTGGGTGCGGGACGGGGCTGGGGCTGGGGCTGCACGGTCAGGCCCACCAGGCGCAGCCGGCCAGCACCACCAGCACGCCGAGCTCAGCCATGCCGATCCGGCCGGGTCGCAACGAGGGGTCCCGCAGCAGGTGGGCGCGCAGGGCTGCGAGCGCGGCCGGCACGAGCGGCCACGGGGTCCCCGTGAGGGCGAGCCCGGCCGCTGCGGCCAGGCAGGCCAGCGAGAACCACCGCGAGGCCCGGGCGAAGCCGGGTCGGCGGCGCTCGCGGATCAGCGACTTCACGTGCAGCGTCGAGCCGACCAGCGCCAGCGCGCAGACGGCGGTGAGCAGCCCGACGGTGCTGTCGGCCGCCGACCAGGGCGGCAGCGTCCCGCCGGCGCTCCCGACAGCGACCAGCACCGGGACCATGAGGGTGCACTGGGCGATGAGCACCAGGTCGTTGCCGAGCGCACGCTCGCGCCGGGCCCGGGCGTAGGTCAGCGAGACGGCGTACCCGAGGCCGAGGAGCACACCGACCCAGACCAGCCAGGGGCGCCAGGCCACCGAGGTGGCCGCAGCCACGCTGGCGAGCGGCACCCACAGCCGCAGCGCCCGGTCGAAGCGCTGCGGGCGCGGGGCGGTGAGCCGACCGGTGAGCGCCCAGGCTGCGGGGTACGCCGCCACCCAGGCCAGGACCACGGGCACCAGCGCCGGGTGCCACGACAGGACGGGCGCGGCCAGGGACACCGGGAGCGCCAGGAACGCCCACGCCCCGTGCTGGTCGGGCACGAGCGGCCCCGGCCGGGGCGGGCGCGACGGTGCGGCTCGCCCCGGGCGGTCGGGGTGGACGGTCGTCGACATCGGCTCTCCCCACGTCTCGTCCCGGCCGCGTCCATGCCGCGAGCCGGTCGCGCCCAGCGTCGTACGTCGCGGGCGTGAGGGGCAGGGGCACGAGTCCCGGCGGATCCGGGTCCTAGGTCCCGTGTGTGGCTGGGGGCTGGGTGACAGGGTGGAGGACGGGCCGGGAGCGCTACAGCACCAAGGAGGTCGGGATGTCGCAGGGGTACGCCGCACGCGAGGGTCACAGCAGGCCGGAGACCGGCCCGCCCGGCGGCCTGGTATCGGTGCTGGAGCGCTGGGAGGCCGCCGGCGGGCACTGGGAGGTGCTCGAGCTGCGTGAGGACTGGATCGAGGTGGCGCTCGTGAGCTGCGACGGGGAGCAGATGAGCCGGGCCAGCAGCCCGCGCACCTCGGTGCTGCGCTCCTACCTCGACGACCGGGGGGTCAGCACCGACTGACCCGGCCCGGTCCCGGTCGGCGCGTCCGGTCGGGCGTCCACGTGCGCCGTCGTCCCGCGGGCCTCGACCACCGCCGGTCTACCCTCCCGTCGTGGCCACCCTCGACGCGCCCCTGACCCTGCCCAGCGGACTGGTGCTGCCGCACCGCATCGCCAAGGCGCCGATGACCGAGAACCTCGCCGACGCCGACAACCAGCCCACGCCGGCCCTGGAGCAGCTCTACCGCCGGTGGGCCGCGGGTGCCGCCGGTGGTCTGCTCGTCACCGGCAACCTCATGGTCGACCGGCGCTTCCTGGAGCGCAGCCGCAACGTCGTGGCCGACGAGCACCTCGACGTCGCGCGGTTGGCCCGGGTCCGCGAGGCCGCCGCCGGCAGCCCGGTCATCGCCCAGCTCAACCACCCGGGGCGCCAGACCAACCGCTTCGTGGCCTCGCGGCCGGTGGCGCCCAGCGCCGAGGCGGGGGCGGTGAAGATGATGGGGCTCTTCGCCAAGCCGCGCGCCCTCACCGACGCCGAGGTCGAGGCCATCGTCGCGGCCTTCGGTGCCGCCGCCCGCCGGTGCGAGGAGGCCGGGCTGGACGGCGTGCAGGTGCACGCGGCGCACGGCTACCTGCTGGCTCAGTTCCTCTCGCCGTACGTCAACCGGCGCACCGACCGCTGGGGCGGCGACCTCGCTGGTCGCTCTCGTGCCCTGGTGGAGTCGGTGCGCGCTGTGCGCGCGGCCACCGGCGACGGGTTCACGGTGTCGGTGAAGCTCAACTCCTCGGACTTCCGCCACGGCGGCTTCACCGAGGACGACGCCGAGCAGGTCGTGCGGCTGCTGGTCGAGGAGGGTGTCGACCTGATCGAGATCTCCGGCGGCACCTACGAGAACCCGGCACTCTTCGGGGAGGTCGAGGGGCTCGGTGGCGACGACGCCGCCGGCGCCGGGAGCCACAAGGAGGCCTACTTCGCCGGCTTCGCCCGCCGGGTCCGCGAGAGCGCCGGCTCGGTGGCGCTGATGCTCACCGGAGGCATCCGCACCCGCGAGGCGATGCAGGCGCTCCTCGCCGACGGCGGTGTCGACCTGGTCGGCCTCGGTCGCCCGCTGGCGATCGAGCCCGACCTCACCGCGCGCCTGCTCGCCGGCGAGCCCGGTCGTCCGCTCCCGCGCTACACGCTGCCGACCGTCGCCGGCCTGGCGGGGGAGTCGGAGTGGTACGAGACGCAGATCGCCCGGATGGGCCGCGGCCTGGAGCCCGACCCCGGGCTGCGGGCGATCAGCGCCGCGTCGCGCTTCGTCTCCGGCGAGGCCGTGCGCGGCATCGGCGGGCGACGCCGTCGGGCCCGGATGGTCGCCTCGGCCGGGCGCTCCTAGGCGCCGGGGACGATCCGCAGGTCGCGCACCGCGCCGTCGCCCAGGGCGGCCAGCGCCTCCTGGTAGGCCGCGGAGTCGTGGCAGGCCACGGCGGTGGCGACGTCGGCGAACTCGATGACCACGCAGCGCTCCGCGCGTCCGGCCTCGTACGTCGCCTCGGGCAGGCCCCGGGCCAGGAACCGTCCCCCGGCCGAGATGATCGCGGGGCCGGCGAGCTCGGCGTACGCACGCAGCTTCGCCTCGTCGGTGATCTCGAGGTAGCTGCTGACCCAGTAGGCACTCATGGGGCCATCCTGCCCGGCCCGGGGGAACCTGGGCGTCAGCGGGCAGGCTGCGGCAGCAGGCCGAGCACGCCGTCGACGGTCTGGTCGAGCAGGTCGGTGGCGCCGTCGGCGGTGCCCTCGACGAGCGAGGTGACAGGGGCGAGCGCCTCACCGGTGGCTCCGTCCACGACCGCGACGACCGTGGCGACGACGGGGTCGAGGAGCGAGGAGGTCAGGCCGGGCTGGTCGCCCGGAGGGACGGGCGGCGGCCCGGGCGGGGGAGTCGCCGGACCCTGGGGGCCACTCGGGTCGGTGCCGTCGGAGGCGCCGGGGCCGCCGTCGGTCGCGGGCGCCGGGAGCGGGGCGATGGGGGCACCGGCACCGGCCACGGGCTGGGCCGGAGCGGGCGTCGTCGGGTCGTCGGGGTCGCTCTCGGGTGCGGTGCCCGAGACCGGTGACGGGTCGTCCGGGGCGAGGAAGGGCAGGACCCCACCCAGCGGCCCCACCCCGACCTGCACGGCGAGCACGGCCGCCACGCCGCCGAGCGCGATCGCGGCGGCACCGGCGAGGGCGGCGACGGGGCGTCGGCGCACGGGCACCGGTACCGCGAAACGGGTGGGCGGTGCCTCCTCCGGGTCGAGGAGGGGAGCGGCTGCGGTTGCTGCGACGTCGAGCGTGGCGACGGCCTCCTCGGCAGCGGCGCGGAGCAGCCCGGCCACCGGGGTGCCGTCGGCGGCTGCGGCCAGCAGCACGAGCCGCACCCGGTGACGGGGGGTCGGGCCGGGGGTGGCCAGCACGTCGGCGTACCCCAGCAGGCGGCGGGGCGCCCGCCCGGGCTCCGCGACGACCCCGGACCACGCGGGTCGGGTGCTCGCGAGCCAGGCGCCGGCGCGCTGGGTGCCGTCGGCGACACCGGGGGCCAGGGCGGCGAGGGCGTGGTCCTCGCGCACGCACTCCTCCAGCAGGCGCGCCACCAGTCCCCGGTCGGCGGGCAGGGGCGGTTCCACCTGCCAGTCGCCGTCGGCTGCGGGGGTGCCGGGGTGGTCGGCAGGGGAGGTGGCGCTCATGCTCGCTCTTCGTCGCGCGTGGGTCCGTCGGTGGACGGACACCCCATGATGCCTGGTCGCGCAGGGGGTGCGTGGGAGGTTGGCCGCATGCGCGAGATCAGGCCGGGTGACGGTGGGCACGTGGTGGTCGTCGACGGGCACCTGCAGTCCCACGTCGACCTGGACGACCCGCGACGCCTCGTCTTCGACTACGTCCGCCGCCTCGGCGACCTGGTCGACGTGCTCGCACCCGAGGGCACCCCGCTGCGGGTCGTCCACGTCGGCGGCGCCGGCATGACCCTGGCCCGCTACGTCGCCGCCACCCGACCGCGCTCCTCCCAGGTCGTGCTCGAGCCGGACGAGGAGCTCACCGAGCTGGTGCGCCGCGAGCTGCCGCTGCCCCCGCGCAGCGGCATCAAGGTCCGCCCGGTCGACGGCCGCACCGGGCTGCCGGCCCTGCCCGATGCCCGCGCGGACCTCCTCGTCCTCGACGCGTACGACGGTGGCCGGGTGCCGCCGGAGCTGCTGAGCGCCCCGGCGCTGGCCGAGGTGGCGCGGGTGCTGGCCCCGACCGGGTCGGCGCTGTTCAACGTCGCCGACCAGGCCCCGTTCCCGCTGGTGCGCACGGCGGTGGCCGGGCTGCGCCCGGTGCTGCCGCACGTGGCCGCGGGGATGGAGCCCGCCACCAGGCGGGCCCGGCGGCCCGGGAACGTGCTGCTGCTGGCCAGCCGGCGACCGCTCCCGGTGGCGGCCTGGCGCAGCCGCTCGAGCACCGGCGCGGCGCCGTACCGGGTGCTGGACGCCGACGGAGTCTCGGCGTCCTTCGGCGGGGGGACTCCCCTCGAGGACCCGGACACGGCATGCTGAGCCGAGTGAAGACGACGAACCGACGCCTGACCCGACCCGCCGCGCTCCTGGGAGCCGGCCTGCTCACCGCCTCCCTCGCACTCACCGGCTGCAGCGGAGGCGACGATGTCGAGGCCTACTGCGACACCCTGTCCACCGCGAAGGAGGACATCGACGCGCTCGAGGCGGGCGACCCCGGTGCCTTCAGCACCGCCTTCGAGGCGTTCGAGACGCTCTCGGAGGAGGCCCCCGAGGAGGTCGCCGACGAGTGGGCCACCATGAACGAGGGTGTCCAGCAGATCGAGGACGCCTTCGCCGACGCCGGCCTGGAGCTCAACGAGCTCGGCGACGTCATGACCGGGGAGATCCCCGAGGGCGTCGACATGGAGAAGCTCGAGCAGCTGGACACCACGCTCGAGGAGCTCGACAGCCCGGAGTTCAACGAGGCCTCCGACGCCATCTCCGAGCACGCCGAGCAGGAGTGCGACATCACGCTGGGCGAGTAGCCCGGCTGCGGGGGCGGTGGGCGGTGCCCTGCCGCCCCCTACACTGGGCGGGCGTCGGCCACCGGTCGGCGCCCGCACCCCCCTGACGCAAAGGACCCAGAGCTCCGCTGATGGACGGCTCCCAAAGTCGCCCGCTCTCCCCGCCCCCCGCCCCTCGATCTGCCCGTCGCGGCGCTGAGGTGGCACCGGCGAGGGGAGAGCGACCATGACCCCCCTCCTGCTCCTGCTCGTCGCGCTGCTCCTCGTGGTGGCGTGCGGCATCTTCGTGGCCGCGGAGTTCTCGCTCGTGGCCGTCGACCGCAACAAGGTCGACCAGCTCGTCGCCGAGGGCGACCAGGGTGCGCTCGGTGTCCAGCGGGCGCTGCGCTCGCTGTCGACCCAGCTCTCCGGCGCCCAGGTCGGCATCACGGTGACCAACCTCGGCATCGGGTTCCTCGCCGAGCCCGCGATCTCCGAGCTGCTGCGCGACCCGCTGACCGCCGCAGGCGTGCCCGACGGTGCGGTCTCCCCGGTCGGGCTGGCGCTCGCCCTGGTGATCAGCACCATCCTGACCATCCTCTTCGGCGAGCTGGTGCCCAAGAACTTCGCCATCGCCGTGCCGCTGGCCACCGCGCGGGCCACGCAGGGCCCGATGCGCTTCTTCACCGCGGTCAACACCTACCCGATCCGCCTCCTCAACGGCTCCGCGAACAAGATCGTGCGCCGCCTGGGCATCGAGCCCCAGGAGGAGCTGCGCTCGGCGCGGAGCTCCTCCGAGCTCGCCTCGCTGATCGCGCGCTCGGCCGACGAGGGCACCCTGGACGCCGACACCGCCGAGCTGATGGAGCGCTCGGTGGAGTTCGGCACCCGCACCGCGGGCGAGATCATGACCCCGCGCGTGCGCACGCTCTCGCTGGAGCTCAACGACCGGGCCCAGGCGGTCATCGACCTGACCCGCTCCAGCGGCCACTCGCGCTTCCCGGTCCTCGACGAGGACGACAACGTCGCCGGCACCGTCCACGTCAAGCACGCGGTGGCGCTGCCGCTGCACGAGCGCGCCACCACCAAGGTCAAGCACCTCATGGTCAAGCCGATCGTGGTGCCGGACTCCCTGCGTCTGGACCCGCTACTGGCGCTGCTGCGCGAGGACGGCTTCCAGATGGCCGTCGTGCTCGACGAGTACGGCGGGCACGCCGGCATCGTGACCCTCGAGGACGTGATCGAGGAGATCGTCGGCGACATCGCCGACGAGCACGACCGGCTCGGCGCCCGGGGCCGGCAGCGCCTCGACGGCAGCTGGACGCTGTCGGGGATGCTGCGACCCGACGAGGTCGAGGACCTCACCGGCATCGAGCTGCCCGAGGACGAGGCCTACGACACCGTCGGCGGGCTCGTGATGCGCGCGCTCGGCAAGGTCCCGGAGAGCGGCGACGTCGCCGAGGTCCCGGTGCCCGACCGCAGCGACCCCGAGGAGGTCCGCGAGCAGCTGGCCAGCCTCACCGTCGAGCACATGGACGGCCTGCGCGTCGACCGCGTCTCGCTGCGCCTGCTCGGTCCCGCCTCGACGGGGGGTGGGCGCGATGAGTGACCTCACCGCCCTGCTCGTCGCCGTCCTGCTGCTGGCGGCCAACGCCTTCTTCGTGGGGGCGGAGTTCGCGCTCGTCTCCGCCCGGCGCTCCCAGATCGAGCCGCTGGCCCAGTCGGGCTCCCGGATCGCCCGCACCACGCTGACGGCGATGGAGAACGTCTCCCTCATGATGGCCGGCGCGCAGCTGGGCATCACGATCTGCTCGGTGGGTCTCGGTGCCGTCGGCGAGCCTGCCGTGGCGCACCTGCTCGAGCCCCTCTTCGAGCGGGCCGGGGTCAGCGAGTCGCTGCTGCACCCGGTCGCCTTCGTCGTCGCGCTGACCATCGTGGTCTTCCTGCACGTGGTGCTGGGGGAGATGGTGCCCAAGAACATCGCCATCGCCGGCCCCGACCGGGCCGCCCTCGTGCTCGGCCCGCCGCTGCTGGCGGTCGTCACCGTGCTGCGCCCGCTCATCGTCTCGCTCAACGCGATCGCCAACCGCACGCTGCGGCTGCTGGGCGTGGAGCCCAAGGACGAGCTGTCCTCGGCGTACACCCGTGAGGAGGTCGCGGCGCTGGTCGAGGAGTCGCGCGGCGAGGGCCTGCTGCAGGACGACGAGTACGACCGTCTCGCCGGTGCGCTCGGGTTCACCGAGAAGACCGTCGACGCGGTGCTGCTCGAGGCCGGGTCGCTCACCACCGTCACCCGCGGCTCCAGCGCCGCGGACGTCGAGGCGCTGTGCGCGGCGACGGGCTTCAGCCGCTTCCCGGTCGCCTCCGACACCGGCGAGCTGGTCGGCTACCTCCACATCAAGGACGTGCTGGAGCCCGACGAGGAGCGACGGCTGCGCCCGGTCGAGGACAAGTGGGTGCGTCCGTTCGCACCGGTCTCGCCCGGCGACCTGCTCCACGACGTGCTCGAGCAGCTGCAGCGCCGGGGTGCCCACATGGCCCGCGTCGTGCGGCCCGACGGGGTGACGGTCGGGCTGGCCACCCTCGAGGACGTCATCGAGGAGCTGGTCGGCGAGATCCGCGACGCCGCGCACCACGACGAGCCGACCGACGCACCTGCGCCGACCGGGCCCGCCGCGCAGTCCGCGTCGGGTCCCATGCCCTAGGGTCCGGGGCGTGACGGAGAGCGCGGCGCGGCAGGCGGACGCCGGGGTGTGGACCCTGCCCAACCTGCTCAGCGCCGTCCGGCTCGCGCTCATCCCGGTCTTCCTGTGGCTGGTGCTCGGACCGGAGGCCGACGGCTGGGCCCTGGGCCTGCTCGTGGTCTCCGGTGTCACCGACTGGCTCGACGGGTGGCTGGCGCGTCGCTGGGGCCAGACCTCGGTGCTGGGCCAGGTGCTCGACCCGGTGGCCGACCGGCTCTACATCCTGGCCGTGGTCGTCGGCCTCGCCCTGCGCGAGGTCATCCCGTGGTGGCTCGCGGTCTCGCTGCCGCTGCGCGACGCCCTCATGTGGCTGCTGGTCCCGCTGCTGCGCACCCGCGGCTACAGCGCCCTGCCAGTCCACTTCCTCGGCAAGGCCGCGACCTTCAACCTGCTCTACGCCTTCCCGCTGCTGCTGCTCGGTGACGGGGAGGGCGTGGTGGCCGACCTCGCGCAGGTCTTCGGCTGGGCCTTCGCCATCTGGGGCGTCGGCCTCTACTGGTGGGCCGGGGTGCTCTACGCCTGGCAGGTGCGCAAGCTGCTCATGACCACGCCGCGCCGCGCGCGCCAGTCCGGTACGGCGGCCTGAGCCGTGCCGGGCAGCGACCGGCCCCCCGCAGGGCCCGCGACGCGGCAGCAGCGCGCCCCCGGCACGGTGGACGACGCGCGCAGCCGCGCGGCCACCCCGTTGCTGGACCTGCTGACCCAGCAGTCCCTGGACGAGGACTACGTCCACGTGGCCCGGCGTCGGGCCGCCGCGGGGGAGGAACCGCCGCGTGGCGCCCGGGCCCACCGCACCGCGGCCGTCGTGGTCGCCGTGTTCGGCGTGCTCGTCGCCACCGCAGCCGTGCAGACGGCCCGGGGCGCCGACGAGGCGCAGTCCAGCCGCGTGGTGCTGGTCGAGCGCGTCGTCGAGCGCCGCGACACCGTCACCGCCCTCCAGGACCGGATCCAGGAGCTGCGCGGCGAGGTCGAGGACGGCGAGCAGCTGCTGGCCACCGTCACCGGCAACCGGCTGACCGCCGAGGGACGGCTGCGGCGGCTCCAGGTCCGCACCGGCTTCATCGGCGTGCGCGGGGAGGGCGCGCGGGTCACGATCACCGACGCCCCCGCGGGTGGTGAGCTGATCCGCGACACCGACCTGCAGCTGCTGGTCAACGGGCTGTGGCAGGCCGGCGCGGAGGCCATCAGCATCAACGGCCAGCGCCTCACGGTCCGCACCGCGATCGAGAACTCCGGCACCGTCGTCAACGTGAACAGCCAGCCGCTGCGATCCCCCTACGTGCTCTCGGTGGTCGGCAACCGGCGTACCCTCCAGGCAGACCTGCTGGCCAGCCCGAGCGGCCTGGCGGTCGCAGACCTGGTCACCCGCTTCGGGTTCGGCTTCGAGATGGTCCCCGTCGAGGAGCTGGTCCTGCCGGCGGCCGCGCCCCGGACGCTGCGCCACGCCGAGCTGCTCGTGCAGGGCAGCCCCCGAGACCCCGAGGGAGACACCCCGTGATCGCCGCACTGGGCCTGCTCGTCGGGATCGTGCTGGGGCTGGTGCTCCAGCCCGACGTGCCGCTGTCCCTCGAGCCCTACCTGCCGATCGCGGTGGTCGCCGCGCTCGACGCGGTCTTCGGCGGGCTGCGTGCCTACCTCGACGGGATCTTCGACGACAAGGTCTTCGTCGTCTCCTTCGTCTCCAACGTCGTGATCGCCTCGGCCATCGTGTGGCTGGGCGACCAGCTCGGCGTCGGCGGCCAGCTCTCGACCGGCGTCATCGTCGTGCTCGGCATCCGGATCTTCTCCAACGTCGCCGCGATCAGACGGCACCTGTTCCATGCCTGAGCCGACGACGCCGACGAGCCCGGGCCCCGGGTCGGGCCAGGACCCGGTGCCCGCGGAGGAGACCGGGCGTGCGCGCCTGCGCCGGGCGCTGCTGCGGCCCTCCCGCAGCCAGGTCGTCGTCGCGGTCCTGCTGGCGGTCGTGGCCTTCGCCGCCATCGTGCAGGTGCAGACCGTCGAGGACGACGACACCTACGCCGGCTACCGGGAGCAGGACCTGGTCAACGTCCTGTCCGGCCTGGCCGGCGCCTCGCGCCGCGCGCGCGCCGAGATCACCCGGCTCGAGACCGCCCGCGACGAGCTGGTCTCCGACACCGACGCCGAACGGGTCGCGCTGGAGCAGGCGACCAGCGAGGCCGACAGCCTGAGCATCCTGGCCGGCCTGGTGCCCGTGACCGGCCCGGGCATCCGGATCACCATCACCGAGGTGACCGGCCGGGTCCGCGCCGACACGATGCTCAACATGGTCCAGGGCCTGCGGATCGCCTCGGCCGAGGCGATGCAGATCAACGGCACCGTCCGGGTCGTCGCGCAGACCTCCTTCACCGACGCCGAGGGCGGTCTCGTGGTCGACGGGCAGCAGCTGGCAGCGCCGTACGTCGTGGACGTGATCGGCGACCCTGTCGCGCTCAGCGGGGCCATGTCGTTCCCCGGCGACGGCCCCCGCCTGGACCTGCAGGACGACGGTGCCGAGGTGGAGGTCGTCACGCTGCCCTCCCTCGACATCGAGTCGGTGCGCGAGCCCGTCGAGCCGGAGTTCGCCCAGCCCGCGGACCCGCAGTAGCCCCCGTCGCAGTAGCCTCACCCGACCTGCCTGACCCGCCGGACAGCCCGACCTGGAGGAGACACCTTGTACCCCGACGACCTGCAGTACACCGCGGAGCACGAGTGGGTCCGCACCCCGGGCGAGCACGAGGGCGCGGTGCGCATCGGCATCACCCACTACGCCCAGGACGCCCTCGGCGACATCGTCTACGTCTCCCTGCCGGAGGTGGGGGAGAGCGTCACCGCCGGCAGCACCTGCGGCGAGCTGGAGTCGACCAAGTCGGTCTCCGACGTCTACGCGCCGGTCACCGGTGAGGTCGTGGCCCGCAACGAGGCGCTCGACGCGACCCCCGAGCTCGTCAACGACGACCCGTACGGCGGCGGCTGGCTCTTCGAGGTCGTCCCCGCCGGCGAGGTGGGTGAGGGGCTCATGGACGCGGCGGCCTACCAGGCCTCCCTCGAGGGCTGAACCCACCTGTCGACCAGCCCTCGCCCCACCCGAGCGGGTTCCCCGGTCCGGGGTTGCCCGACCCTCCATCACTGGTAGGTTCGGCGGAACCCTCACTCTCCACCCGGCGGTGAGGGTTCCGCGACCGGATCGTCCAGCGCAGCACGAGGAGACCCCGATGCCGTTCTGCACCGCCTGTGGCCGGCAGAACCCCGACGACGCCCGCTTCTGCTCCCAGTGCGGGACCCGGCTCGTCACCGCCGACCCCGCCCCCGAGGCCTCGCGCGGTGAGACCACCGCGACGATCTCGATCGCGGCCGGCGACGCGCGGGTGGAGACCTCGGACCGCCAGCTCAACCCGGTCGACGCCGCCGCCGTGGACGCGCTCCCGGTGGGCCACGCCCTGCTGGTGGTGCAGCGCGGGCCCGGGTCGGGCAACCGCTTCCTGCTCGACACCGACACGGTGACGGCGGGTCGCCATCCCGACAGCGAGATCTTCCTCGACGACGTGACCGTCTCGCGCCGGCACGCGGAGTTCAAGCGCGACGGCTCGACCTTCACCGTCTCCGACGTGGGCAGCCTCAACGGCACCTACGTCAACCGCGACCGGATCGACACCGTGCAGCTCAAGGACGGCGACGAGGTGCAGGTCGGCAAGTACCGCCTCGTCTTCTTCTCCGGCCACGAGGTCCAGGGCTGAGCGTGGTGACCGGCTCGACCGCCCCGCTCGGGTCGAGCACTGCCCGGATGAACATCGGGCAGGTGCTCGAGCAGCTGCGCCCCGACTTCCCGGGCGTCACCATCCCGAAGATCCGCTTCCTCGAGGACAAGGGGCTGATCAAGCCCGAGCGCACGCCCGCGGGCTACCGCAAGTTCTCCGATGCCGACGTGGCGCGGCTGCGCTACGTGCTGCGGATGCAGCGCGACCACTACCTCCCTCTCAAGGTCATCGGGGAGCACCTCGACGCGATCGACCGCGGCCTGGAGCCGCCGCCGATCGAGCCGGTCGTGCCGACGGTGCCCACGGTGGCGCTCGCTGCCGACGGCACGCCGAGCCCGGAGTCCTTCCGGCGCACCGACGACCTGAGGCTCTCGCGCAAGGAGCTCCTCAAGGTCGCCGAGGTCGGCGAGGAGCTGCTCGCGCAGCTGGAGCAGTTCGGCCTCGTGGGTCCGCGCCCGGGCACCGGGCACTACGACACCGACGCCCTGGTGGTCGTGCGCACCGCCCGCGAACTGGCCGACTACGGCATCGAGCCACGCCACCTGCGCGCCTACAAGGCCGCCGCCGACCGCGAGGTCGGCCTGGTCCAGCAGGCCGTCGCGCCGCTGCAGCGCAGCCGCGACGCCGCCGCGAGCGCCCGGGTGGCCGAGGCCGCCTCGGAGATCGCCGCCCTGTCGGTGCGGCTGCACGCGACGCTGGTCAAGTCCGGCCTGTCGCGCTGATCGAGGTCACGGCCCGTCCCCGCCGTACGTCGTGGACGTGCGCGTAGGGTGGTGCCATGCGCGAGGTCGACGTCATGGGAGTCAGGGTCGAGATGCCCTCGAACCAGCCGATCGTGCTCCTGCGCGAGGTGGCCGGTGACCGGTACCTCCCGATCTGGATCGGTGCCGTGGAGGCCACGGCCATCGCCTTCGCCCAGCAGGGCGTGACCCCGCCGCGGCCGCTGACCCACGACCTGCTCAAGGACGTGCTCGAGGCCACCGGCAACACCCTCGACGAGGTGCGGATCACCGACGTGCGCGACGGCGTCTTCTTCGCCACCCTCGTGCTCGCCTCGGGCACCGAGGTCTCCGCGCGCCCCTCCGACTCCATCGCCCTGGCGCTGCGCACCGGCTCCCGGATCGTCTGCGCCGAGGAGGTCCTCGACGAGGCCGGCCTGGCCGTGCCGGCGGAGCAGGAGGACGAGGTCGAGAAGTTCCGCGAGTTCCTCGACCACGTCACCCCCGAGGACTTCGAGGCCCCCTCCGACTGACCCGAGTGCCGCCCAGCCGCCCCGTTCTTCCGGAAGGACCGGGCGGCTCGGCGAGAAAGTCTCAGGCTCAGGTTGAGGGTTCGACACGCCGGTGAGTTCTTTGACCGGGGTGCTGGCACCGCCTACCTTGAACTGTCTTCGTTGTAACTCCACCGCCGTGGTTCACCCCGGACCGTCGGCACCTTCCCCGGAGCTACGCCCAACGGAGTAGACCCCCGGAGGACCGCGTGAACGAGCACGAGCAGGAACTGCGCGACAGCGTCGACGTGGAACGTGCGGCCGAGGCCGCCGACGAGCAGGGACTGCTCTTCACCGACGACGTCTCGCCCCTGCCGAGCGACCTCGGCTACCGCGGCCCCACCGCGTGCAACGCCGCCGGCATCACCTACCGCCAGCTCGACTACTGGGCCCGCACCGGCCTGGTCGAGCCGACCGTGCGCGGCGCCAAGGGATCGGGCTCGCAGCGGCTCTACTCCTTCCGCGACATCCTGATCCTCAAGGTCGTCAAGCGGCTGCTGGACGCCGGCATCTCGCTTCAGCAGATCCGCACCGCCGTCTCGCACCTGCGCGAGCGCGGCACCGACGACCTGACCCGCGTGACCCTCATGAGCGACGGCGCCTCGGTCTACGAGTGCACCTCCAACGACGAGGTCATCGACCTGCTCCAGGGCGGCCAGGGCGTCTTCGGCATCGCGATCGGCGGTGTCTGGCGTGAGATCGAGGGCACCCTCGCCGAGCTGCCCTCCGAGCGCACCAGCGAGGACGCGGCCGCCGAGCCCAGCGCCAACGACGAGCTGGCCGCGCGTCGGGCAGCCCGCTCCGCCGGCTGAGCCTGCCCACCACCGGACCACACGGTCCGGCCCCCGCACCTCCGACACCGATCCCGTGCCGCCCGGCGGCACGGGATCGCTGCGTCCCGGGCCTGCGCCACTGGTAGATTCACCGCAGCTGACCATCCCGCGCGGGAGAGTCCTCCTGCTGCCCGTCGGGCAGGGGGCGCCGAAGGGGCAATTCCTCCCCGGAACCTCTCAGGCACCCGGACCGCGCAGGACAGGCGACTCTGGAGCGCGTGCGTGACAGAGGGGGAGGGAACCCGGACGCCCATCCCCAGGAGCCCTTCACCCATGAGCGCAGCCTTCGCCGACCGCCACATCGGCCCCCGTCCCGCTGAGGTCGAGGCGATGCTCGCCGCGGTCGGCTTCGACTCCCTCGAGGCGCTGATGAGCGCCGCGGTCCCGGGCGGCATCCGCTCCGCGGCCGCGCTCTCGCTGCCCGAGGCGGCCACCGAGACCCAGGTCGCCCGTGAGCTGCGCGACCTCGCGGCGCGCAACCGCCCCGCCGAGCCGATGATCGGCCTGGGCTACCACGGCACCACGACGCCGCCGGTCATCCGCCGCAACGTGCTGGAGGACCCGGCCTGGTACACCGCCTACACGCCGTACCAGCCGGAGATCTCGCAGGGCCGGCTCGAGGCTCTCATCAACTTCCAGACCGTCATCGGCGACCTCACCGGTCTGCCGACCGCCAACGCCTCGCTGCTCGACGAGGGCACCGCCGCGGCCGAGGCGATGACGCTCGTGCGCCGCGCACTCCCCAGGATCAGGGGGGGCAAGGCCGACGCGCCCTTCGTCGTGGACGCCGACGCGCTGCCGCAGACCATCGAGGTCGTGCGCACCCGGGCCGAGGCGATGGGGATCGAGGTCGTCGTGGCCGACGTCTCCGCCGGGCTGCCCGACGGGCTGGAGCAGGTCTGCGGCGTGCTGGTGCAGTACCCGGCCGCCTCCGGCGAGGTCCGCGACCCGCGTCCGGCGATCGAGGCCGCGCACGAGCGCGGCGGACTGGCCGTGCTGGCCTGCGACCTACTGGCGCTCACGGTCCTGGAGTCGCCCGGCACGCTCGGCGCCGACGTCGCCGTCGGCTCCTCGCAGCGCTTCGGCGTCCCGCTGTTCCACGGCGGCCCGCACGCCGGGTTCATGTCGGTGTCCGAGGGACTGGAGCGGCACCTGCCGGGTCGCCTGGTCGGCGTCTCGATCGACGCCGAGGGCCGCCCGGCGTACCGGCTGGCGCTGCAGACCCGCGAGCAGCACATCCGCCGCGACAAGGCGACCTCCAACATCTGCACCGCGCAGGTGCTGCTCGCCGTCGTCGCCGGGATGTACGCCGTCCACCACGGTCCCGAGGGGCTGCGCGCCATCGCGCAGCAGACCCACGGGCTCGCGGTGCGCGCGGCCGCCGCGCTGCGCGCGGCCGGGCTGGAGGTGCCCACCGGCGCCTTCTTCGACACCATCCGGGTCTCGGTGCCGGGCCGCGCAGACGAGGTCGTGGTCGCGGCCCGCCAGCAGGGGCTGCAGGTGCTGCGCGTCGACGAAGACACCGTGGGGCTGTCCTTCTCGGAGGTGAGCACCGAGGAGACGCTGGTCGCGGTGCTGAGCGCCTTCGGGGTCACGGACCCGGCAGCGGGCGCCGACGAGGTGGCCGACGCACTGCCGGCCGCGCTGGTACGCACGACCGACTACCTCAGCCACGAGACCTTCCACGCCTACCGCTCCGAGACCCAGATGCTGCGCTACCTGCGCCGGCTCTCCGGGCGCGACTACGCGCTGGACCGCGGGATGATCCCGCTGGGCTCGTGCACGATGAAGCTCAACGCCACCGTGGAGATGGAGCCGGTGAGCCTGCCCGGCTTCGCCGACCTGCACCCCTTCGTCCCGGCCGAGGACGCCGAGGGCTACCACGAGCTGGTCTCGACCCTGGAGGGCTGGCTGGCCGAGGTCACCGGCTACGACCGGGTCTCGATCCAGCCCAACGCCGGGTCCCAGGGCGAGCTCGCGGGGCTGCTGGCGATCCGCGGCTACCACCGCGGCAACGGCGACACCCAGCGCGACGTGTGCCTGATCCCCGGGTCCGCGCACGGCACCAACGCCGCCTCGGCGGTCATGGCCGGCATGCGCGTGGTCGTGGTGAGGTCCAACGAGGACGGCTCGGTCGACCTCGACGACCTGCGCACCCGCTGCGAGGAGCACGCGGACACCCTCGCCGCGATCATGGTGACCTACCCCTCGACCCACGGCGCCTACGAGGAGGGGATCACCGAGCTGTGCAAGATCGTGCACGACCACGGTGGCCAGGTCTACGTCGACGGCGCCAACCTCAACGCCCTCGTCGGGTGGGCCCGTCCCGGTGAGTTCGGCGGGGACGTCTCGCACCTCAACCTGCACAAGACCTTCTGCATCCCGCACGGCGGCGGCGGCCCCGGGGTCGGTCCGGTGGCGGTGCGCGAGCACCTCGCGCCGTACCTGCCGACGCACGGCATGCACCCGGACCCGGCGCGGCGCGAGGGCATCGGCCCGATCTCCGCGGCGCCCTACGGCTCGGCCGGCATCCTGCCGATCTCGTGGGCCTACGTGCGGCTGATGGGGGCCGAGGGGCTGATCCGCGCGACCGCGACGGCGGTGCTGGCCGCCAACTACGTCGCCGTGCGGCTCGGCGAGCACTTCCCGGTGCTCTACCGCGGGCACAACGGTCTGGTGGCCCACGAGTGCATCCTCGACGTCCGCGAGATCACCAAGGACACCGGCGTCACCGTCGACGACGTCGCCAAGCGGCTGGTCGACTACGGCTTCCACGCCCCGACCATGTCCTTCCCGGTGGCCGGCACGCTCATGGTCGAGCCGACCGAGTCCGAGGACCTGGCCGAGATCGACCGGTTCTGCGACGCGATGATCGCCATCAAGGGCGAGATCGACCGGGTGGCGGCGGGGGAGTGGACCCCGGAGGACTCGCCGCTGCGGCGCGCTCCCCACACCTCGCGTGCGCTCGTGGGCGAGTGGGACCGGCCCTACTCCCGCGAGCTCGGCGTCTTCCCGACCGGCATCGACCCGGACAAGTACTGGCCGCCGGTCGCCCGGATCGACCAGGCCTACGGCGACCGCAACCTGCAGTGCTCGTGCCCGCCGCTGGAGGCGTTCGCCGAGTAGCGCACGACGCCGGACGGGCCCGTCCCCACGATCGCGGGGACGGGCCCGTCCTGCGTACTGCCGCTGCTGCCCGGCCGATCAGGCGATCGGTGTCTTGGTGACCGTGAGGTCGTAGCGGAACGCGTTGTCGCAGTCGAGGTCGGCGTTGCGCTTCTTCCAGGTGAGGACGAGGTCGGCCGCGAGCGGCGTGTGCACGCCGTCGACGACGATGTGCTGACCGGCGTCCTCGCGCTCCTCGTGGACCTCGACGGGCTCGCCGTCGCGGACGACCTGACCGGCGAGGACGACCCGCCTGCCGTCCATCCGGCCCTCCTGCTGGAGCTCGCCGCGACGGACCATCCGGCCCTCCGGGTTGGTGATCCAGAACGACTCGGCGTCCTCGGCCCCGACGGCGACGAGGAGCTCGTTGCCGTAGGTGCGGTTCTCGTAGACCGACACCGTGACCGGCTGGTCCCTCCAGGTGCCGGCGCACTCGATGAGGACGCCCTTCTCCTGGGTGGTCTCGCTGGTCGGCTCGGTGGGCTCGCTGGTGGGCGTACCGGTCGGAGTCGGGGTCGGGTCGCCCGGCTCCGAGGCGGTCGCCGTCGCCCCGGTGGGCAGGGCCAGGGCGAGCCCGGTCACCGCGGTGGCGGTCAGACCGAGGATCGCGCCGAGGGTGCCTCGCGTGCGGCGGATGGTGGTGCTGCTGGACATGGTGGGTCTCTCCCGTGCTGGCGGTGCCGGGATCGCCGGCGCCTGGTGTGCTGTCACGGGGGATACGCCCCACCCGGGGGTCCGGTTGCACGGTCCCGAGGTGGTCTGGACCAGCGGGTGGGGTGCGGCTACTGCGCCTGGGAGACGCTGGACATGTTGAAGTCCGGCACCCGCAGCGCTGGGGTGGCGGTGCGGTTGAAGTAGTCGTCGCCCCACTCGCGGCTGAAGCTCGGCACGGTCGCGCCCGCGTGGCTGAAGCGCCGCAGCAGGTCGACCGGGCTCTCGTTCCACCGGAAGTTGTTGACCAGCCCGGTGATCTCGCCGCCCTCGACCAGGTAGACCCCGTCGCGGGTCAGCCCGGTCAGCAGCAGCGACTGCGGGTCGACCTCGCGGATGTACCACAGGCAGGTCACCAGCAGCCCGCGCTCGGTGCCGCGCACGAGGTCCATCACGTCCCCGGAACCGCCCTCGACCTCGAGCACCAGGTTGTCGACGTACGGCGTCAGCGGCTGGCCGGTCATCGCGGCGGTCTGTCGGGTCTGGATCAGCGAGGTCAGCTCGCCGTCGCGGATCCAGTCGGTGGGGCCCAGCTCGAGCCCGTTGTCGAAGACCGAGCGCTCGTCGTCGGAGGAGCCGGTCACCGCGAAGGGCGCGGACTCCAGGCCGGGGTACGCCGGGTCGGAGTGCAGTCGCACGCCCGGCGCGGCGATCCGTTCGCCGATCCGGGTGCCCCCGCCGCGGCGGGAGTAGACCGACTGGCCCTCGTGCGCGGCACGGGCGCCGGCGTACCAGTAGGCGTCGATCATCAGGTCGGCCACCGAGGTGGGCGGCAGGATCGTGTCGTAGCGGCCAGCCGGCAGGTCGACGCGGCGCGCGCCCCAGCCGAGCCGCTGCTCGAGCTCGGCCTCGAGGGCCAGGGCGTCGACGTCGGCGAAGTCGCGGGTCGCGCCGCCGACCCAGGCGGACTGGGTGAGGGCGGCGTCCTTGCCGGTGCAGGCGTAGTGACCGGTCGGCTGGACGTGGCGCAGCCGCAGCCCCGTGGTCGAGCCGAGGTAGGTGGTGCTGACCCGGTGCTCGACGAAGCCGTAGAGCACCCGACCAGCCGCACCGGCGCGGCCGAAGGCCTCACCCAGGGCGGGCGCGAAGGTGTCGAAGACGTGGATGTCGGTGGCGGCGGGGGGTTCGTCCCAGTCGGGGCTGACCCGGTCGCGGACCAGGTCGGCCGCGTCCTCGGCGGGGGAGCCGGCCCGGGCTGCGGCGTCCGCGGCGCGGACCAGCTCGGTCACCTGGGCCTGCGTGGCCGCGCTGCCGGAGACCGTGCCGACGCTGGTGCCCTCGGGCCCGCGCACGAAGCTGATGACCGCGACATCGACGCCGTGCATGACGCCGTTGGTGGTCAGGGTGTTGTTGGCCCAGCGGAGGTTGGCGTCGGTGCCGTTGGTGACCACGACCATGCAGTCGTCGGCGGTCGTGGCGTGCAGGCCCTGCTCGACCAGGCTCTGGGGGGAGATGGTCACTGGCCGACTCATTGGCTGCCCTCCTGGGTCGTGTTGAGGATGCGCACGCCACGGAAGAGCGCGGTGGGGCAGCCGTGGCTGACTGCCGCGACCTGGCCCGGCTGGGCCTTGCCGCAGTTGAAGGCACCACCCAGCTCCCACGTCTGCGGGCCGCCGACGGCCTCCATCGAGCCCCAGAAGTCGGTCGTGGTCGCCTGGTAGGCGACGTCGCGGACCTGGCCGGCGAGCTCGCCGTCGCGGATGGCGAAGAAGCGCTGCCCGGTGAACTGGAAGTTGAAGCGCTGCATGTCGATCGACCACGACTTGTCGCCGACGACGTACAGCCCGCGCTCGACCCGGCCGATGAGCTCCTCGGTGCCGGGCCCGTCGGGGGCCGGCTGCAGCGAGACGTTGGCCATCCGCTGGATCGGGATGTGGCCGGAGGAGTCGGCGTAGGCGCAGCCGTTGGAGCGGCCCTCGGGGTGCTCGGGGCCGGCCAGCTCGGGCTTCATCGCGCCCATCGGCCGGTCGAGCTGGTAGCCCACGAGCACGCCGTCCTTGACGATGTCCCACGCCTGGGTCTGCACGCCCTCGTCGTCGTAGCCGACCGTGGCCAGGCCGTGCTCCACGGTGCGGTCGCCGGTCACGTTCATCACCGGCGAGCCGTACTGCAGGGTGCCGAGCTTGTCGTAGGTCGCGAAGGACGTGCCGGCGTAGTTGGCCTCGTAGCCCAGGGCACGGTCCAGCTCCGTGGCGTGGCCGATGGACTCGTGGATGGTCAGCCACAGGTTGGAGGGGTGGATGACCAGGTCGTAGGTGCCGGCCTCGACGCTGGGCGCCTTGAGCTTCTCGGCGAGCAGCTCGGGCACCTCCTCGATCTCGGCGTCCCAGTCCCAGGCGCCGTCGGCGGCACTGCCCGCGACGTACTCCCACCCGCGGCCGACCGGCGGGGCGATCGAGGCCATCGAGTCGAAGGTGTCGGCGCCGGTGCCCATCGCCTCGAAGCCGGGCTGCATCCGCACCCGCTGCTGGGTCGTGCGGGTGCCGGCGGTGTCGGCGTAGTACTTGTTCTCCTGCACGGCCATGACGAAGGCGGTCGCGTGGTCGACAGCCGCGCCGGTGCGCAGCCGGTCGGTCCAGCCGGTGAGGACGGCGGCCTTCTCGGCGGTCGGGACGTCGAACGGGTTGACCGCGTAGGAGGAGACCCAGGTGACGTCGTCGTACGTCGGCTCGGGGGCGATCCGCACGGGCGTGGTCGTCATCGCGGCGGCGACCTCGGCGACCGAGACCGCGGCCTCGGCGACCCGGCGCGCCTCCTCGGGGGTCAGCACCACGCCGGAGGCGAAGCCCCAGGCACCGCGGTGCACCACGCGCACGGCGAACCCGAGGTCCTCGACGTCGCTGGCGGACTGCAGCACCCCGTCGCGGGCCCGCAGGTGCTGGGAGCGCACCCGCTCGAAGCGGAAGTCGGCATGGGTCACGCCCAGCTCCACGGCCCGGGCGAGGGATACCTCGCCGAGGTGGCGGAACGGGAGCGCGAGGAACGAGGGATCGACCTCGGGTCGGCTCATGGGCGGCAACCTACACGCGCGACTACACGCCGTGGCGCAGGACGACCGTCGAGCCGGAGCGTCCCTTGGCCACGTGCAGCTGGACCGGGATGCGGTCCCGCATGTCGGCGACGTGGCTGACCACGCCGACCACCCGGCCGCCCTCGCGCAGGGAGTCGAGGGTGTCCATGACGTCCTCGAGCGTGTCGGCGTCGAGCGAGCCGAAGCCCTCGTCGACGAACAGCGTGTCGAGCTCGGTGCCGCCGGCCTCCTGGCTGATCACGTCGGCCAGGCCGAGGGCGAGGGCCAGCGAGACCACGAAGGTCTCGCCGCCGGAGAGCGTGACGGGGTCGCGGCTCTCCCCGGACCAGTCGTCGCGCACGCGCAGGCTCAGGCCGCCGCGGGTCTCACCGGCGCCGCGGCGCCCGGTGTGCTCGAGGGCGTAGCGGCGGTCGGTCATGCCCGCGAGCCGCTCGTTGGCCGCGGCCACCACCTGGGAGAGCCGCCAGGCCAGGACGTACGCCGAGAGCCGCATCTGCAGGCTGTTGTCGGACGAGCGCCCCTCGACGAACGCGGCGAGCTGGGAGACCAGCACCAGCCGCTCGCGGAGCGGCTGCCAGGCCTCCAGCGTGCGCTCGAGCTCGCCCAGCAGGGCGGTGAGCCGCCCGGTGCGCTCCGTGAGGCCGGTCGCGGCCGCGCGGGTGCGGCTCAGGGCGGTGAGCGCGTCGGCATGGGTGCGCTCCAGGGAGGCGAGGTCGGCCGGGACCGTCGCATCCTCGGTGTGCTCCGGCTGGTCGTCGGCGAGGACCTCGGTCACGGCCGCGAGCCGGGTGCGGTGGTGCTGCACCGCCTCCTCGAGGCGCGCCAGGTCGGGGTTGGGCAGGACGGCCTCGAGCGCGTCGTCGAGGGCGGAGAACCCGGCCCGAGCGAGCACGTCCACGAGCTGGGCCTCGGCGCCGGCAAGAGCCTCGTCCGCGGCGGCGCGCGCCACCAGCACGGCGACCAGGTCGCGCACGGCGCGCTGCCGCTCGGCCAGCGCGGTCTCGAGCGCAGGCAGGTCCGGGTGCCCCTCGGCGTACGCCGCGTCGAGGTCGACGTCGAGGGCACCGGCGACCTGCGAGCGGGCCGGCGAGGGCTCGGCGGCGAGCAGGAGGTCGAGGAGGTCGGGCTCCTCGGCATCAGGTGGGTCGGTCGGCCGTGCCTCCTCGACGAGGTCGACGACCTCGGTGCCGTCGTCGGCGAGCGCCCGGAGGGCGGCGAGGGCGGTCTCGCGGAGCTCGGAGTCCAGCCGCGCGACCTCGCCCTCGGCGGCGCGGTGCTGCTCGCGGGCCTCGGAGAGGGCGGCCCGGGCGTGCTCGAGGGTCTGGCCGTGCTCGGCCAGCTGCTGCTCGAGCCGGTCGAGCGCCTCGGCGGCCGCGGTGACCGCGTCGCGGGCGCGGCCGGCCTCGGTGACGAGCTCGTCGAGGACCGCCAGCTGCTCGGTGGCGTCGGCCGGGTCCACGCCGTCGGCCCGCTCCAGCAGGAGCGTGCGTCGGGTCTCGAGGTCGCGGACGTCCATGGCCCGCAGGTGCTCGGCGGACTTGTCGTCGTCGAGGCGCCGCTGCGCGTCCCGCTCGCGGGCGGCGTCGGGGTCGCCCGGCGCGGCCTGGGCCTTGGCCGGGTGCTCGGCCGAGCCGCAGACCGGGCAGCACGCCCCGACGGCCAGCGACCCGGCGAGCTCGGCGGCCATCGACTCGATCCGGGCCTCGCGGACGGCCAGGAGGTGCTCGTGCGAGGTGGCGGCGCGCTCGCGGGCCTCCAGGTGGGCCAGCCGGGCCACCTCCAGGTCGCGCTCGACGCGGCGCACCTCGAGCGCCGCGTCGCGCCGCTCGAGCAGGGCCGTGCGCGCGGCCTGGTGGACCGGCAGGGTGGCCGCGGCCTCGCGCAGGGTCGAGAGGCGCTCGCGGGCGCTGGTGATGCGGTCGGGGAGACCGGCGCCGGTGGCCTCGCAGTCGGCGAGCCGCTCCTCGGCAGCGGTGCACGCGGCCGACAGCGCGGGGAGCCGGGCCTCGGTGCGCTGCAGGAGCGTCAACCGGGGGAGGGCGGCTCGCACGGACCCCAGCGCGCTGCCGAGGGAGTCCTCGAGGCGGGCGAGGGCACCCGTCGAGGCCGAGCGGAGGGCCGGCACCGGGGCGAGCGGCCCCTCGTGCAGGGTCGCGGCCCGTCGCGCCCACCGCTGGACCTCGTGCCGTGCCTCGTCGCGGCGAGCGGCCGCGACCCCGACCGGTGCGGCGCGGCGGGCGGCGTCCAGCGACGCCACGTCGTCGGCGTGCTGCTCGGCGCGCTCGAGCAACCGGGCGTGCTCGGCGGCGGCGGCTGCGCGACGGCGGTGCCGCTCCTCGGCGGCCCGGGCGACGGCGAGCTGCTCGCGGGCCTGCTCCTCGGCGTGGGCCGCAGCGGCGACCTGCTCGGTCGTGCTCGCGAGCGAGGCGGCGACGTCGGCGCGGGCGTCGCTCGCCCAGGGCAGGAGCTGCGCGGCCCACTCGTCGGGCCCGGGTGCGGGGAGGCCCGCGGTCTCGCTGACCCGGCTGGCGAGGTCGGCCAGCTGCTCCTCGACCTGGGTGGACTCCTGGCGCAGGGCGCGGCGCCGCTCCTTGAGCCAGGCCTCGACGTCCTCGAAGCGGCCGGTGCGGAAGAGCTGCTGCAGAAGGGCGTGCCGCTCCTCGGAGCGGGCGCGCAGGAACGCCTGGAACTGCCCCTGCGGCAGCATCGCCACCTGGGTGAACTGGGTGCGGGTCATGCCCAGCAGGTCGCCCACGAGCTGCCCGGCCTCGTCGAGCCGGGTCGAAAGCGTGCGCCACTCGGGGCCGTCGGGGGTGCCGACGCGCTCGGAGACGACGACCGAGGCCTGCTCGGTCGTCCAGCCGGTGCCCTTCTTCTTGGGCCGGTCCCACGACGGCGACCGGACGAGCCGCAACCGGCGGCCGCCGACGCTCAGCTCCAGCTCGACCCGAGGGCGTACGCCGGGTGCCGCGTGGTCCGAGCGCAGGCTCTTGGCCTTGCCCCGGTCACCGGGCACGTCGCCGTACAGCGCGAAGCAGATGGCGTCGAGGATGCTGGTCTTGCCGGCGCCCGTGGCGCCGGTGAGCAGGAACAGGCCGCCCTCGGAGAGCCGGTCCAGGTCGACCTCGACGGTGCCGGCGAAGGGACCGAAGGCGGTGACCTCCAGCTGGTGCAGCCTCACCCGGCCTCCACCCGGCGCTCGGAGCGGAGCTCGGCGGCGAGGTCGTCGTCCTCGCAGCAGGCGTCGACGGCTTCGCGGAGCAGGGCGGTCTCGGCCTCGGAGGGACCCCGGCCCCGGAGGGTCGTGACGAAGTCGGTGACCACGTCGAGGTCGGTGCGCCCGGTCGTGCGGGCGGCGGGCAGCCCGCCCACCACGGGGAGCGCCGCCTCGAAGCCCAGCACCAGGGTGTGCGGGAAGCGTCGACGCAGGCGCTCCATGGCCTGCGCGGGGCGCTCGGTGTCGGTGAGGGTGACCTGGAGCCAGGAGTCCTCGTGCTCGGTGTGCCGGGGGTCGCCCAGCAGCTCCTCCAGGGTGCCCCGCAGGCGTGCCAGCCGGCGGGGCACCGGGGCCTCGACCAGCTCGACGTGCACCCCGCCCCTGGCGTCGAGGTCGACCAGCCAGGAGCCCTTGAGGTGGTCGGCTTCGGAGAAGGAGTAGGCCAGGGGGGAGCCGGAGTAGCGCACGTGCTCGGCCAGGACGTGGCGACCGTGCAGGTGGCCCAGCGCGACGTAGTCGATGCCGTCGAAGGTGGGCAGCGGGACCAGGGAGACCCCGCCGACGGAGATGTCGCGCTCGGAGTCGCTGGCCATGTCCCGCTGCTCGTCGGGGCGGCCGGTGCCGCCGACGAAGGCGTGCGCCAGCACCACCGAGCGGGTGCCGGGGCGCCCCGCGAGGTCGGCGCGGACCCGCCGCATGGCCTCGCCCAGCGCCGCCTCGTGGGAGCGCTCGGCCAGGCCCCACGGCTCGCGGACCGCCTCGGGGTCGAGGTAGGGCAGGCCGTGGAAGGCCACGGGGCCGTGCTCGTCCTCGAGCAGCACCGGGGTGCCGACGCCGGCCGGGTCGGTGCGCAGGTGGACGCCGGCGGCGTCGATCAGCCGGGAGCTGAACCCGAGGCGTCGTGCGGAGTCGTGGTTGCCGCTGGTGACCACCACGCGGGCCCGGGAGGCGGCCAGTCGGGAGAGCGTCTCGTCGGCCAGCGCGACCGCGTCGACCGGCGGCAGCGCACGGTCGTAGACGTCGCCGGCGACCAGCACGACGTCGACCTGCTCGGACTCCACGACCTCGAGCAGGTGGTCGACGAAGCCCGCCTGGTGCGCCAGCATCCCCTCGCGGTGGAAGGACCGGCCCAGGTGCCAGTCGGAGGTGTGCAGCAGGCGCATGGGACGACCGTAGGAGGGGCCACCGACATCGGGGTGGACCCACGCCGACCACCCCCCGGGCAGGATGTCCGGGTGCGAGTGGACGAGCCGGTGGTGGTGGTCGGAGCCGGGATCTCGGGGGTCGCGTGCGCGCGGGTCCTGACCGAGGCCGGGGTGCCGGTCGAGCTGGTCGACCGCGGGCGCCGGCCCGGCGGCCGGATGGCCTCGCGCCGCCACGAGGGCCGCCCCGCCGACATCGGCGCCTCCTACTTCACCGTCTCCGACCCCGCGTTCGAGGAGGTCGTGCGGCGGTGGGAGCAGGCCGACCTGGCGCGCCCCTGGACCGACACCTTCGGGGTCGTCTCCGCCGCGGGCGAGCGCTCCACCACCAGTGGCCCCGTGCGGTGGGGCACCACCGGCGGCATCCGCTCCCTGGTCGAGGCCCTCGCCGTGGACCTGCCGATCACCCACGCCCACGAGGTCGGCGAGGGCGCGGTCTCCCTGCGCGACGGCACGCCGACCCTCGAGGACCGCCCCGTCCGGGCCGTCGTGCTCGCCATGCCGGACCCGCAGGCGGCGCGACTGGTCGACCCCCCGGCGCACCCGGACGCGGTGGCGGGGCTGACGACGGCGTACGAGGCGGTGCTGGCGCTGACCGCAGTGTTCGACGAGCGGTGCTGGGAGGAGCTGCCCGACGGGCTGTTCGTCAACGACGACCCGGTGCTGTCGTGGATCGCCGACGACGGGCGGCGCCGCTGCGACGGCGGACCCGTGCTCGTCGCCCACTCCACCGACGCCCACGCCCGCCCGCACCTCGCCGACCCGCCGGCCGGTGGGCCAGCGATGCTCGCCGTCCTGAGGGAGTACGCCGGCACCGACCGCGACCCCGTGCACAGTGCCGTCCACCGCTGGACCTTCGCCAAGCCCGCGCACGGTCGCCCCGAGACCTTCCTGCTCACGGACACCGGCGTGGGCGCCTGCGGGGACTCCTGGTCGGAGAAGCCGCGGGTCGAGGGCGCCTGGCTCTCGGGCACCGCGCTCGGGCAGGAGCTGGTGCGCCGGTTCGGCTGAGCGTGAGTACCTCCTTCAGCGGCGGGCACGTGCTCGTCACCGCCGCCGAGGACCCGCGGATCGCGGCGGCGATCTCCCTGAGCGTCCAGGACGTCGCTCCCAGTGGTGCTTCACGTCGTCCTGTCCGTCGAGGGCGGCAGAGGTCGCGTCCTACGGGGCGGCCCGTCCCGACGCAAGCCCCCCTTCACCCCCCGACGTACGCCGCCAGGTGCTGCCCGGTGAGGGTGGAGGCGTCGGCGACGAGCTCGGCCGGAGTGCCCTCGAAGACGACCCGGCCGCCGTCGTGGCCGGCGCCGGGGCCGAGGTCGAGGATCCAGTCCGCGTGCGCCATGACGGCCTGGTGGTGCTCGATGACGACGACCGAGAGCCCGGAGTCGACGAGCCGGTCGAGCAGGGCGAGCAGGTTCTCGACGTCGGCGAGGTGCAGGCCGGTGGTGGGCTCGTCGAGGACGTAGACCTCGCCCTTCTCCGCCATCTGCACCGCGAGCTTGAGCCGCTGCCGCTCGCCACCGGACAGGGTCGAGAGAGGCTGGCCGAGGGTGACGTAGCCCAGGCCGACGTCGGCGAGCCGGTCGAGGATCGTGAGCGCGGCGGGCAGGCGGGCCTCGCCCTCGGAGAAGTGCTCGCGCGCCTCGGTGACGGACATCTCGTGCACCTCGGCGATGTCCTTGCCGCCGAGGGTGTGCTCGAGCACCTCGGCGCGGAACCGGCGGCCCTCGCACTCCTCGCACGGCGACTCCACGGTCGCCATCACCCCGAGCTCGGTGAGGATCACCCCGGCGCCGTTGCAGGTGGAGCAGGCGCCCTCGGAGTTGGCGCTGAAGAGCCCCGGCTTGACGCCGTTGGCCTTGGCGAAGGCCTTGCGGATCGGCTCGAGCAGCCCGGTGTACGTCGCCGGGTTGCTGCGCCGCGAGCCCTTGATCGCGCCCTGGTCGACCACGACCACGCCCTCGCGCCCGGCCAGCGATCCGTGCACCAGCGAGCTCTTGCCCGACCCCGCGACGCCCGTCACGACGCACAGCACGCCCAGGGGCACGTCCACGTCGACGTCCTGCAGGTTGTGGGTGGAGGCACCGCGGACCTCGACCACCCCGGTGCGCGACCGCACCGTCTCCTTCAGCCGGGCCCGGTCGTCGAGGTGCGTGCCGGTCAGGGTGCCGCTGCTGCGCAGGCCGGCGACGTCGCCCTCGTAGACCACCTCTCCGCCCTCCGAGCCGGCGCGCGGCCCGAGGTCGACGACGTGGTCGGCGATCGCGATCGTCTCGGGCTTGTGCTCGACGACCAGCACGGTGTTGCCCTTGTCGCGCAGCTGGAGCAGCAGCTGGTTCATCTGCTCGATGTCGTGCGGGTGCAGCCCGATCGTCGGCTCGTCGAAGACGTAGGTGACGTCGGTGAGCGAGGACCCCAGGTGCCGGATCATCTTGGTCCGCTGGGCCTCGCCGCCCGACAGCGTCCCGCTGGGACGGTCGAGCGAGAGGTAGCCAAGGCCGATGGCGACGAAGGAGTCCAGCGTCTCCCCGAGCACGGCGAGCAGCGGGCCGACCGACGGCTCGTCCAGCTCCCGGATCCAGGCGGCGAGGTCGCTGATCTGCATCGCGCACAGGTCCGCGATCGACCGACCCCGGATGCGCGAGGAGCGCGCCGCCTCGGTCAACCGCGTGCCCTCGCACTCCGGGCAGGTCTGGAAGGTCACGGCCCGGTCGACGAAGCGCCGCACGTGCGGCTGCATCGCCTCGGGGTCCTTGGAGAGCATCGACTTCTGGATCTTCGGGATGATCCCGTCGAAGGTGAGGTTGACCCCGTCGACGTTGATCTTGGTCGGCTCGGCCCACAGCATCGTGTCGAGCTGCTTCTTCGTGAAGCTCTTGATGGGCTTGTCCATCGGCAGCCCCATGCCGGCGAAGAGCCGGCCGTACCACCCGTCCATCGAGTAGCCCGGCACCGTCAGCGCGCCGTCGGCCAACGACTTGTCGGCGTCGTACAAGGCGGTGAGGTCGATGTCCTTCACCGAGCCGGTGCCCTCGCAGCGCGGGCACATGCCGCCGAGGTAGACCTCCTGCTTGACCACCTTCTTCTCGACCCTCCCGCCCTTCTCGGTGGTCATCACGCCGCCGGCGCGGCGGGTCGGCACGTTGAAGGAGTACGCCGTGGGCGGACCGACGTAGGGGTCGCCGAGGCGGCTGAAGAGGATCCGGAGCATCGCGTGCGCGTCGGTCGCGGTGCCGACCGTGGAGCGCGGATTGGCCCCCATCCGCTCCTGGTCGACGATGATCGCCGTGGTCAGCCCCTCAAGCACGTCGACGTCGGGGCGCGCCAGGCTCGGCATGAACCCCTGCACGAAGCTGCTGTAGGTCTCGTTGATCAGCCGCTGGCTCTCGGCGGCGACCGTCCCGAAGACCAGCGAGCTCTTGCCGGACCCCGAGACCCCGGTGAAGACCGTCAGGCGGCGCTTGGGGATCTCGATGCTGACGTCCTTGAGGTTGTTCTCCCTGGCGCCGACGACCCGGATCAGGTCGTGGCTGTCGGCGGGGTGCGTGGTCACGGCGGCTCCTCGGGCTGCGGGCGGTGCGGGCTGATCGTGGCACGGACCACCGACCGGCGCCGGTGGCGTACGACGGCACCGACCCACGCCGCGCCCCGGACTCATCGGCGCGAGGCCGAGCGAGCCGACTCACCCCTCCGTGGGCGCTCGTCCCGGCGGGACCGGGCACCGGAGCGGGGTCAGTCCCGTCGATCGAGGAGGACCCATGACCACGCACCACGCACGCACCGACCCGACCATCCAGGAACGGGGCCGCTTCGTGCGGACCGTCGCCCTCGTGACGGGCGCGACCTTCGTCCTGGTGGGCATCGCCGGGTTCGTCCCGGGACTCACCACCGACTACGACTCGCTGCAGCTCGCTGGTCACGAGAGCGAGGCGAAGCTGCTCGGGGTCTTCCAGGTCTCGGTGCTGCACAACGTGCTCCACCTGGTGCTCGGCGTGGCAGGTCTGGCGACGGCGCGGCGCCCGGGTGCGGCCGTCGCCTACCTCGTGGTCGGCGGCGTGGCCTACCTCGGCCTGTGGGTCTACGGGCTGGCCGTCGACCCGCACGGCGACGCCAACGTCGTCCCGCTCAACGACGCCGACAACTGGCTCCACCTGGGGCTGGGCCTCGGCATGGTCGGGCTCGGACTGCTGGGTCAGCGCCTGGCACGCGGGAACGTGACCGGCGAGGGCGGTTGGACCTGATCGGTCCCGTCCGGCCACTCATCCGCACGGGTGGGATGGGCGCCACGCGGCCCGGGCACGGTCACAGGACCGGGCCGGCGCCGATGCCGCCCGGAGGAGGGAGTCAACCGTGTTGCAGAGCATCGTCTCCAGGTTCGTCGGAGGTCGCCGGGGGGCGGCCCCGGTCGGTCGCACGCGCCGTCCCGCGGGCGGGAGTGCCACGGACGCGGCGGTCGGTCGCGGGGTCCGCGGGTTGCTGGGCAGGTTCGCCCGCCGCTGAGGGTCGTGGTGCGCCGGCTGGTCCCGCGGGGGTGGGTCAGCCGGCGTACCGCACCACCCGGTCTGGCCGGGTGAAGGCCCACAGTGCCAGCCCGTGCTCGGCGGCGAGCCGCACGGACAGCGAGGTCGGTGCGCCGACGGCGACGAGCGAGCCGGTGCCGGCCGCGACGGCCTTCTGCACCAGCTCGAAGCCGGCGCGGCCGGAGACCACGAGGCAGGCCTCGGCGGGGGAGAGCCCGGCGAGGACCCGGGCTCCGGCCACCTTGTCGACGGCGTTGTGCCGCCCGACGTCCTCGCGCACCACGAGCACCTGGCCGTCGGCGGTGCAGAGGGCGGCGGCGTGGGAGCCGCCGGTGCGGTCGAAGACCGCCTGGGCGGCCCGCAGCCGGTCCGGCAGCGACCGCACCACCTCGGGCGCCGGGAGCGGTCCGGTCCAGCCGCCGGGCGCAGCGACCGAGAGCGCGTCGGCGAGGCTGTCGGCGCCGCAGACCCCGCACGCCGACGACCCGGCCGAGGAGGCCTCGTGCCGGTGCGCGAGGTCGCGCAGCGGGGGAGCGGCCAGCGTCACCGTGACCGTGTTGTAGGCCTGCTCCTCGGTGAGGTCGGCGTCGGTGCAGTAGGCGACGCCCGCGACCGCACCGGGGGTGTCGTCGACCAGGCCCTCGTGGCGCACCCAGCCTGCGGCCAGCTCGAAGTCGTGCCCGGGCGTGCGCATGGTGACCCAGGCGCGCCGGGGCGCGGCGCCGGGCCAGGTGAGCCGCAGCTCCAGCGGCTCCTCGCCGACGAGCCGGTCCTCGTGGCGGCGGGTGACCTCGTCCCCGCTGTCGTCGAGGAGGTGCTCGACCACCCGCGTGCGGACGGTCGGGCCGGGGCGACGGGTCACGCGCGCCCCCCGGCGGCGAGGCTCGGGTAGCGCGCGGCCACCGCGTTGCGCCGCTCCAGGTCGTCGACGGCGTCGACCAGGCGACGGCGCACGGGTGCGGGCAGTCGCTCGTCGGTGCGCAGCGGGGCCAGCAGCGCCATCGCCTCGTCCCCGACCATGCAGGAGGGGAAGAAGTCCTCGGCGACGTCGGCCTGCACCCACCCCGAGTGCGCGGCGGCCGCGGCCGCCAGCCCGTGGGCGTACCGCTCGACGTACGGCTCCAGGAGTGCGCGCTGGCTCTCGCGCCACATGCCGGTGCCGGCGGCCTCGAGCTCGTAGTTGGGCACCGAGACCGCGCCGGTGAAGCGCTCGAGGGCGAACTCCTTGGCCTCGACCGTCGGCATCGAGGCGACCGCGCGGGTGTGCTCGACCCGGGAGACCGCGGTCGGCTCGGCGGCCAGGGCGGCGTCCAGCTCCTCGCGGTCGGTCTCGCCGAGGACGGCCAACCGCACCCAGATCCGCCAGCGCAGCTCGAGGTCGGGCTCCAGGCCGTCGGGCAGGTCGCGGCCCAGGAGCCATCCGCGCAGCAGCGCCGGGTCGGCAGCGGTGGCGACCGCGGCCTGCACGGTGCCCAGCTGGAGGGTCGAGCCGGGCTCGTGCGCCCGGGCCGCCGACAGGGCCACCCGGTGCAGTCGGGCGGCCGCCTCGGCCGGGTCGCCGGCCAGCGGCACGGCCGAGCGCAGCAGCCACGGCACGGTGTAGGTGAGGCCGGAGTCCTGGGTCTCGACCGGCAGCCAGGCCTCGGCGAGGTCGATCACCGCGTCGGGGGCGACCTCGGCGTGGTGGAAGCCGCTGCGCACGGAGTTCCACGCCCCGGCGCGCACCATCGGGTCGGTGGTGGTGGCGACCAGCCCCGGGAGCAGCGCCAGGGTCAGCTCGTCGGGCTCGCAGACCGCCCAGGTGTCCTCCCAGGGGTCGATCAGCACGGCCTGGCCGGTCGGGACGTCGACGGGGGTCCGCTCGCCGGTGACCTCCACCGGGGTCGCGGACCAGTCGCCGCCCGCGGGGGCGGCCGCCAGCCGCAGCGCGTGCGAGCGGTCGGCGGGGTGCTCGGCCGGGGGAGTGCGGACCAGCTCGCCGGCGACGCGGTCCAGGCGGATGCGGTCCGGGCCCGCGGTGACCAGCCAGTCGCGGGAGAACCGCTCGAAGCCGCCGGCGCCGGCTCGGGTCCAGGAGTCGAAGAGGTCGTGCATCGTGGCGTTGCCGAAGCGGTGCCGGGTCAGGTGGTCGCGCACCCCGGCCAGGAAGACGTCGTCGCCGAGCCGGGCGGCGAGCTGCTTGAGGATGCTGGAGCCCTTGGCGTAGGAGATGCCGTCGAAGTTCTGCAGTGCCGCCAGCGCGTCCTCCTCGCCGTTGCCGGCGACGGGGTGGGTGCTCGGGCGCTGGTCGGCGACCAGCCCCCACTGGCGGCGGGCGAAGGAGTTCTGCACCCACGCGTCGTCGTACTCGGTCACGTCGGCGGTGACCCGCACGCCCATGTACTCGGCGAAGGACTCGTTGAGCCAGAGGTCGTCCCACCACAGCGGCGTCGTGATGTTGCCGAACCACTGGTGGGCCATCTCGTGGGCCACCGTCGTGGCGCGCTGGATCCGCACCGCGCGGGTGACCTTGCTGGTGAACACCAGCGGGTCGCGGAAGGTGACGCAGCCGGGGTTCTCCATGGCCCCGGCGTTGAACTCCGGCACGAAGGCCTGGTGGTAGTCGCCGAAGGGGTAGCGGATGTCGAAGAGCCGGTGGAACTCGTCGAAGCACTGCTTGGTCATCGTGAACAGCTCGTCGGCGTCGCGCTCGAGGTCGGCGGCGATGCTCTGCCGCGACGACAGCCCGAGCGCGATCCCGTCGTGCTCGTCGCGCACCAGGTGGTAGGGACCGGCGACCAGGGTGACGAAGTACGTCGACAGCGGCTGGGACCGCTCCAGCTCCCACACGCCCGGCTCGGGGTTGGTGGCCGGAGCGTTGCCGACCACGACCCAGTCCTCGGGCGCGCGCACGTGGAAGGTGTAGGGCGCCTTGAGGTCGGGCTGGTCGAAGCAGGCGAAGATGCTCGGCGCGGCGTCCATGAAGGACATGCCGTAGACGTAGTGGCGGCCGTCGGCGGGGTCGACCGAGCGGTGCAGGCCCTCGCCGTCGTTGCGGAAGGGCATCACCGCGTCGACGACCAGCTCGTGCCGGCCCTCGGTCAGCGACAGCGGCAGCCGGCCGGCGTGCAGCGCGTCGACGTCGAGCGGGGCGCCGTCGAGGTGGATCGAGCGCACCGCGGTGGGCTTGAGGTCGAGGAAGGTCTGGCCGGCCCGGGAGTCGAGGGTGATGCGGGTCAGCGACCCGAAGGTCTCCTCGCTGTTCGCGAGGTCGAGGGTGACGTCGTACTCCTCGACCCGCAGCAGGGCCGCGCGCTGCTGGGCCTCGCTGCGCTGCAGGCCGCGGGCGGGCGGGGTCGGGGTGGCAGGGCTGTCCTCGCTGGTGGGCACGGGGCGACCCTACGACCGCGGTGGCCACCGCAGACCGGCCCACCCGGGTGGGCCGACGCGGCCGCGGGACGGGTGCCGGTGGGCCGCAACAGGACACGGTCACGTAAAGGTCCAGACATTTCTCTCATGTCGGGCAACCAACGGGCCGCCCGGGACGTCACCATGACGACGGACGCACTCCGCGTCCGCACTCGAGGGAGGACACAGCGCGATGACGCGTTCGATCCAGGCACGTCGGGCTCGGGCCCTGGCTGCCACCACCGCGGCCGGGCTGGCGCTCGGCACGCTCGCCGTCGCCGGCACGACCGGCACGGCCGTCTCGGCGGAGCCGGCAGCCGACTGCGCGGCGCCGTACGACGCCAGCCTGCTGCAGCGCGGTGACGCCGTCACCGGCCTGACCGTCGACGAGGGGACCACCCCCGAGGCGTTCACCGGCGAGGTCATCGGTGTCCTCGACGACGGCATCGCCGCCGGGCTGGACATGATCATGATCGAGCTGGACTCCGAGGCCATCCAGCGCGCGGGCGGCATCTGGCAGGGCATGTCCGGCTCGCCGGTCTACGTCGGCGACCAGCTGGTCGGCGCCGTGGCCTACGGCCTGAGCTGGGGCCCCTCGCCGATCGCCGGCGTCACGCCGTTCTCGGAGATGGACGACTACCTCGGCCGCTCCACCCAGCGCCCGTCGGCGAAGGTCGCGGTCTCGGACCGTCAGGCCCGCACGATCGCCGCCGAGAGCGACGTCAGCCGCTCGCAGGCCGCGCAGGGGTTCTCCCAGCTGCCGGTGCCGATGGGCGTCGCGGGCATGTCCGCCTCGCGCCTGGCCCAGGCCCAGCGCTTCGCCGCCGACCAGGGCAAGGGCTACCTCGCCCCCTCGACGTACGCCGCCGGCCGGATCGGCCGCGACACCGCGCAGGCCGCGGCGCCGGAGAGCGTGGTCGCGGGCGGCAACATGGCCGCCTCGATCTCCTACGGCGACGTCTCCTACGCCGGCGTCGGCACCGTGACCTCGGTGTGCGACGGCGAGGTCGTCGGCTTCGGCCACCCGTTCAACTTCCTGGGTGCCACGACGCTCGGCCTGCACCCGGCCGACGCGCTCTACGTGCAGCCGGACTCCCTCGGGGCGCCGTTCAAGGTCGCCAACATCGCGCCGCCGACCGGCATGATCGACAACGACCGGCTCACCGGCATCAGCGGTGTCTTCGGCACGCTGCCCGACGCCGCCACGGTCACCTCGACGGTCACCTACGGCGAGCGCTCGCGCACCGGCTCTTCCGACATCTACTTCACGCCGTTCAGCGCCGACGTCACCTTCGGCCAGCAGATCGTCAACCACGACCGGGTCATCGACGGGATCACCGCCGGCGGCGAGGACCTGTCCTGGACGATCGAGGGCACCGACGAGACCGGCGCGCCGTTCACCCTGAGCTGGGCCGACCGCTACATCTCCGACTTCGACATCACCTTCGAGGCGTCCTGGGACCTCGCCGACACCGTCTACAACATCTCGCGGCTGCCGGACGTGTCGATCGACTCCATCACCACCGACGCCGCGGTCGACGACGACAACTCCTCGATCAAGCTGGTGGCCGTCGAGCAGCTGCGCGGCGGTGAGTGGACCAAGGTCGGGCGTCGCTACGGCATCAAGGCCGAGCGCGGCGAGCTCCTGCGGGTGCGCGCGGTCCTCAAGGCCGCCGACGAGACGCTGAGCTACGTCCCGTTCTCGACCCGGATCGGCAAGAAGGCCCAGAGCGGCTTCCTCAACGTCATGGGTGGCGCCTCGGACTGGATCAACGTCTACGGCGCGAAGTCGGTCGCCGAGATCCAGGAGGCCTACGCCGAGGCCGCCAGCAACGACCAGGTCGTCTTCAACCTGCGGATGAAGGGCAACGGCGGCAAGGTCGTCGCCCCCAGCGAGGAGCAGACCGCGGTCGTCACCGGACGCAAGGGCTACTTCGTGTCCGTCGGCGGCGGGCGCGGCGGGCGCGGCGGTCCGGAGTGCCGGGGCTGCTGAGGCCCTGACCAGCCACTCGTGCGGCTCTGGCTCCCCGGCAGCGGACGGGGGTCAGAGCCGCACGAGCATCTTGCCGGTGTTGCCGCCGGTGCCCAGGGCCAGGAACGCCTCGACGCAGCGGTCCAGGCCGTCGAAGGTCGTCTCCCGGGCGACCAGGCTGCCGTCGGCGAGCCAGCCCCCGACGGTCCGGTAGAACTCCCCGGCCGCCTCGCGGTGGTCGGAGACGATGAAGCCCTGCAGCCGCAACCGGCGCTGCACCAGCCGCACGAGGTTGCGGGGTCCGGGAGGCATCTCGGTGGCGTCGTACGTCGCGATGGCGCCGCAGGCCGCGACCCGGCCGAAGTCGGCCATGTGCTCGATCGCGGCCTCGAGCTGGTCGCCGCCGACGTTGTCGAAGTAGACGTCGATGCGGCGGCCGTCGAGCGCGGTGCCGAGCCGGCGCACCAGCGAGCCCTCGCGGTAGTCGAAGGCGGCGTCGAAGCCGAGCTCCTCGGTCAGCCAGCGCACCTTCTCGGGAGAGCCGGCCGAGCCGACGACGCGCGAGGCGCCGAGCAACCGGGCCATCTGGCCCACCAGTGAGCCGACGGCGCCGGCCGCGCCGGAGACGTGCACGACCTCGCCCTCCTGCAGCCTGCCGATGCGGGTCAGCCCGACGTACGCCGTGAGCCCGGGCATGCCCAGGACCGAGAGGTACGCCGAGGCGGGAGCGAGGCTGGTGTCGACCTTCCGCGCCTCGGTCGCCTCGACCAGCGCGTGCTCGCGCCAGCCGGCCATGTGGGTGACGACGTCACCGGGGGAGAGGTGGTCCACGCCGCTGGCCAGGACCTCGCCGACGGCCCCGCCCTCGAGCGGGGCGTCCAGCGCGTACGGCGCGACGTAGGACTCGGTGTCGTTCATCCGGCCGCGCATGTAGGGGTCCACCGACAGCACGGTGTTGCGCACCAGCACCTGGCCGGGACCTGGGTCGGGGAGCTCGACCTCCACGGTGCGGAAGTCGTCGGTGGTGGGACGCCCGACGGGGCGGCGGACGAGGTGGATCTCGCGGGTCGCGGTGCTCATGCCCGCCGATCCTGCCAGCGTCCTGCCGCCCCGACCGGGTGGGAGGCGTCCCGGCTCAGCCCTGGACGCCCAGGGCGAACTCGACGCGGCCGCCCTCGTCGACGGCGGCGTCGAGGACCTTGTCGTCGAGCATGCTGGCGGCGTTCTCGTCGAGGTAGACGGTCGCGCCGTCCTGCTCGAGGACCTGGTCGCCGGGCTCGGCGGTCTCGGCCGTGGTGACGTTGAGGCCCACCTCCGGGCCGGGCTCGGCGGAGATCCGGAGACCGGATCCCGCGGCGCCGCCCTGCTGGTCGGCGATCTCCTTGACGATGAGCGTGGCGTTCTGGGTGAGGGTGAGCATGGCTCGCCTTCCGTCTCGCGTGCGTTCGGTCGGATCTCCACCGTGCCGGGGGCGCGCGGCTCGATCAAGTCGGCGCCGTGTCGTTCACCCGGTCGGGGACCTCGGCGGTCGACGGCGGCCCGCTCTGGCACGCTGTGCCCATGGCTGAGGAGCAGGCAGGGCGCGACGAGACCCTGCGCGAGATCGACATGGTCCGGATCGGCGAGAAGCGCTACAAGGCGACCAACGGTCGCGGGGGAGTGCTGCCGATCGGCTCCGGGGAGGACCCCGACTTCACCCCGGTCGAGCTGCTGCTGGCGGCGTTGGCCGGGTGCGGGGCGATCGACCTCGACTTCCTGACCGGCAAGCGCGCACCCTTCGCCTCCTTCGCTGCGCACGCCTCGGGCCACAAGGTCCGCGACGAGGGCGGCAACCACCTCACCGGCCTGACCGTCACCTTCGACGTCACCTTCCCCGAGGGGGAGGGCGGTGACGCGGCACGTGACTCGCTGGCCCGCTCGGTGCAGCAGATCCAGGACCGGCTGTGCACCGTCGGACGCACCGTCACGCTCGGCGACCCGGTGCAGTACCGCACCGGCGACCTGTCCGGTGATCTCCTCGAGCCGTCCGACGACTCGGTCGCGACGCGGCCCGCCCCGGCCCCCGCCCCGGCCCCTGGAGAGGATCCCGCGCAGCCGTGACCGGCGCGCCCTGGACCGCCGTCCCGGCCCAGCACGGGCGGCGCTTCGTCGTCACCGGCGCCACCAGCGGCATCGGCCTGCTCACCGCACGGGTGCTGGTCCACCGCGGGGCCGACGTCGTGCTGGCCGTGCGCAACCCCGACAAGGGTGCGGAGGCCGCGGCGGGCATGACCGGCCCCGGTCGGGCCGTGGTGGAGCGGCTCGACGTCTCCGACCTGTCCTCGGTGGAGGCCTTCGCCGACCGCATCGGCGACGTGGACGTGCTGGTCAACAACGCCGGCATCCTCGGGGTGCCGCAGGGCACGTCGGTCGACGGGGTCGAGCTGCACCTGGCGACCAACCACCTCGGCCACCACGCGCTCGCGCTGCGGATGCTGCCGCGGATCGGCGACCGGGTCGTGGTCGTCTCGAGCAACTCCCACCACCACGGCGACCTCGACGTGACCGACCTGGACTGGTCCCGGCGCGGTTACCAGCCCTACGCGGCGTACGCCGCCTCCAAGCTGGCCAACATGCTGTTCCTGCTCGAGCTGCAGCGCCGGCTCACCGCGCAGGGCTCCTCGCTCCGCGTCACCGGCGCGCACCCCGGCACCACCGCCACCGCCATCACCGCCAGCAGCGGTCGCGGCTGGCTGAGCTGGATCGGCTCGTGGGGCCACGGCCTGGTCGGCATGCCGGCCTGGCGCGGCGCGCTGCCCACGCTGTACGCCGCCACCATGGACGTGCCGGGGAACTCCTACGTCGGTCCCGACGGCCTGAAGGAGTTCTTCGGCTGGCCGACCCTGGTGGGGCGCAGCGCCCGTGCCTCCGACCCGGACCTCGCCCGGGCCTGCTGGGACGCCTCGGTGCGGCTCAGCGGGGTGGACCTCGGCCCGCGCTGACCCGCCCGGGGTCAGCCTGCGCTGACGGTCTCCAGCACCACGGGGGTCGCCGGCGGACCGTCGGGCTGGCCGGTCGAGGTGCCGTCGGCCGCCACCTCGCGCAGCACCTCCACGCCGGCCTTGTCGACCTGCCCGAAGACGGTGTACTCCGCCGGCAGCGGGGTGTCCTCGTAGACCATGAAGAACTGCGAGCCGCCCGAGTCCGGGTAGGGCGTCTTGGCCATCGCCAGCGTGCCTGCGGGGTAGGTCTCGTCGCCGGTCAGCTCGTCGGGGATCGTGTAACCGGGGCCGCCCGTGCCGGTGGCCGTCGGGTCGCCGCACTGCAGGACGAAGATGCCCTGCGTGGTGAGGCGGTGGCACTCGGTGCCGTCGAAGTAGCCCTGCTCCACCAGGGACACGAACGAGCCCACGGTGCAGGGCGTGCGCTCGGCGTCGAGGGTCGCTGCGATCTCACCGGCGCTGGTGGCGATCGTGACGTCGACCTCGCCCTCGACCTCGGGGTCAGCCGGCGGGGGCTCGATGCCCTCTACCGACGGGCTGCCGTCGGCGGGGTAGGCGCACTCGCCCTCGGCGGGCGGCTCGAAGGAGCCTGCGTCGCCGCTCTCGCTGGCCGAGGCCGCAGGCGTGTCGGTCGCGGTCTCCTCGCCGTCGTCCCCGCACGCGGAGAGCGCGCCGAGGCAGACGAGGGTGGTGAGCGCGGCCACGGCGCGCGTCGTCGAGCGGGGGGAGCGGCGGGTCAGCATGGCGCCGATCGTAGACAGCCCACCTGGGAGGCCGCTGAGGACAGTCAGGAGTTGAGCCCGCGGGCCGCCACGTCCCAGGCGCGCAGCCGCCCGGCCTCCTCGACCCAGAGCACGTCGGCGAGGTTGACCGCGGCGCACACGTGGTTGGGCACGACGTCGACCTGGCTCCCCAGGCGGGGGCGGCGGCCGGGCCACTCCACGACCGCGTGGTGCTCGGCCAGCGACACGACGCGCGCCCGCGGACGCTCGAGGATCCGCCCGTAGCCGGTGGCGTACGCCGCGCGGTCGGCGCCCAGCACCTTCGACCCGGCGTCCAGCACGACGCGGCCGCCGGCGTGGCTGACCACCGTCGCCCGGGCGGTGAGCGCGATGTCGTCGGGGTCGACCGTCCCGAGCTCCCACTGCTGGGCGTCGCCGAAGACGTAGACCCCGGGGCGCAGCTCGGTCACCCGCCCCAGGTCGCCGCTGGCCCCGGCGCTGCCCAGGCTCGCGGCCAGCGTGGGGGTCGAGCCCCCGGACACGACGCGGCAGTCCAGGCCCGCGGCCTCCACCGACTCCCGGGCCACGCGCAGGGCCGTCGCCTCCGCCGCGACCACCACGTCGGCGGCCCCGCGGGCGTAGCCGTGGCCCGGGAACGTGAAGACACCGCGGACCGGCAGCCCGACGCGCGAGGCGGCCCTCGCCACGTGCCCGGCGTCCTTCGGGGGCACGCCGGTGCGGTGGTGCCCCGAGTCCACCTCGACCAGCACCTCGATGCCGGAGCCGCCGAGGCGGCGACCGCCGTTGGCGGCGGACTCCACGGAGTCCACGCCGATCGCGACCCGGGCCTGCTCGGCGAGGTCGCGCAGCCGCTGGGCGCGGGCCTCGTCGACCCAGATCGGGTAGGCGATGAAGACGTCGGTGCAGCCGCCGCGGACGAACGCCTCGGCCTCGCCGACCGTCGCCACCGTCAGCCCGACCGCGCCGCTGGACAGCTGGAGCCGCGCGATCTCGAGGCTCTTGTGGGTCTTGGCGTGCGGTCGCAGCGCGATCCGGGCGCTGGCCGCCTGCTCGGCGACGTGGCGCACGTTGCGGCGCAGCCGTCCGAGGTCGACGCGCAGGTGCGGCGTCTCGACGGGCATGCCCGCCACCGTAACCGGCGTACCGTGCCTGCGTGCGAGTCGGAGTGCACTACGCCAGCTTCAGCCACCCGCAGTGAGAGACCCGCCTCGTCGAGCGCCTCGCGGCCACCGCCCGCGTCGCCGACCAGGGCGGCGTGGAGTGGTTCACCGTCATGGACCACTGGTTCCAGATGGAGGACCTCGGAGGACCCGCCGAGCCGATGCTGGAGGGGTACACGACCCTCGGCTACCTGGCGGCCGTCACCGAGCGGCTGCGCCTCGGGCTGCTGGTCACCGGCACCACCTACCGCTGGCCGGGGCTGCTGGCCAAGACCGTCACCACGCTCGACGTGCTGTCCGGCGGCCGGGGGATGCTGGGCATCGGCGCCGCCTGGTACGGCCGCGAGCACGAGGGGCTGGGCGTGCCCCGGCTCGACACGCTCTGAGACCGGTCGCCGTCAGGAACGGGCGAGCTGCCCGTCCGCCGACGCCGTGGCGCCTGCTGCCTCGAGCGGTCGGGCGGCGCGGGGGATGAGGGCCGCGATCGCCACGCCCAGGAAGGCGGCTGCCGCCCCGATCACGAAGCAGGCCTGGAAGGCGCCCTCGGTCGGGACGCCGATCCCGCCCAGGTCCACGGTGCTGCTGGTGAGGACCGTGCCCATGAGGGCGGCAGCCAGGGTGGTGCCGAGCGAGCGGGAGAGCGCGTTGACGCCGACCGCCGAGCCGGCCTCGTGCGGGGGAGAGGCGTCAAGCACGAGCGCCGGCATCGCGGCGTACCCGATCCCGACGCCGACGCTGATGACGATCGAGGCGACGGCGAGCTGCCAGGCGCTGGCCGTCATCACCAGGGCCAGGAGGTAGCCACCACCCAGGACGGCGGCACCGATCATCAGGGTGACCTTCGGGCCCAGGGTGCGCATGAGGCGGCTGGAGACGGGCGCGAAGGCCATCATCATCAGCCCACCCGGCGCCATCCAGAGGCCGGCGGCGAGGATCGACTGGCCCAGGCCGTAGCCGAGCACCTCCGGCAGCTGCAGGAGCTGGGGGACCACGACGGCCTGCGCCATCATCCCCATGCCCACCGCCACGGCCGCGACGTTGGTGAGCAGCACGGGGAGGCGGGCGGTGGCGCGCAGGTCGACGAGCGGCTCCGGGGTACGCAGCTCCACGGCGCCCCAGGCGACCAGCACGAGCAGTCCGGCCACGACGAAGCCGAGGGTGCGGCCCGAGGTCCAGCCCCACTCGCTGGCCTTCGAGATGCCGACGAGGAAGAGGACGAGGCCCAGCGCCAGCCCGAGCGCGCCGCCGACGTCGAAGCGGGCGGGCGTCGTGTCGACGTCGCGGGGGACCAGCACCAGCATCGCGGCCAGCACGGCCGCGCCGAGACCGGCAGCGACCCAGAAGAGCACGTGCCAGTCGCCGACCTGCACGATCCAGGCCGACAGCGGCAGCCCGATCGCACCGCCCACGCCCAGCGTGGCGCTCATCGCGGCGATGGCCGAGCCGGCCAGGCGCGGCGGCACGACCTGGCGCAGCAGGGCGATGCCGACGGGGATGTAGCCCATCGCCAGGCCCTGCAGCGCACGGCCGACGAGCATGGGGGCCAGGGAGTCCGAGAGCGCGCAGACGACGGAGCCGGCGACCAGCAGCACGGCGCTGGCGACGAGCACCCGCTGCTTGCCGACGATGTCGGCCAGCCGGCCCATGACCGGCATGGTCACGGCGGCCGCGAGCAGCGTGATGGTGACGACCCACGCAGTGCTGGAGGCAGTGCTGTCGAGCAGCCGGGGCAGCTCGCCCTGGATCGGGATGACCATCGTCTGGGTCAGCGAGGCCGCCAGACCGCCGGAGCACAGTGCCACCACGGCGGCCCAGGGGTGGGTCGCACGGTCGGGGGCCGGGGCGCTCGCTGAGGTCGTCACCGGGACATGAAGTCACATGATGGTTGCTAGAAGCAACTATCGGCCCCAGTGACGTGCGTCGCACGTGGCGGCTGTCGGCGCGCGGTGGCAGGGTGCCGGTCATGGGAGAGGGGCAGGGCGCGCGCAGCTTCGTCGAGGAGGACCTGGCGGGCGCGCGCTTCGAGCGGTGCGACCTGACCGGGGCCGTGGTGCGGGGGAGTGCCGTGGGTGGGCTCGAGGTCGACGACCCCTGGCTGGGGCGGCCGGGCGAGGTGCTGGTGGTCAACGGCGTGGACGTGGTGCCGTTGGTGGAGGCCGAGCTGTACCGCCGGTTGCGTGACCACCTGGCTGCGCTGGACGACGCTCAGCTCGCGGGGCCGGCGCTGCACGTGTGGGCACCGGACGTGCCGCGGCAGGTGCTGCAGTCGTTGCACACGATCCTCGCCGAGGAGTGGGAGCACCTGCGCTACGCCCTGCGCGACCTGGCTGCGCTGGAGGAGGACCCCAGCGGTACTGAAGCGCAGTAGTTGACATAATGTCGCTTATCGGCGATCTGTCTACGTCTTGCTCTGGCTCACTCGAGATGCCTGCTGAGCCGTCGTCGCACGATCAGCGCGCTGAGGACGTGAGCGCCCCGATGCATCCTCATGTCGGGCTGCGCGATCCTCTCGAGGGCCTGATCGGTCGTGAAGGATCGGTTGCCGAGGAAGAAGTCGAGCAAGTCCTCGAGCTCTTCGGTCGACAGCTCGGCGGCCAGGTCGATCGTCGTCCTGAGCGGCGTGGTGACGCGGAGGCCATGGTGGGTCTGGATGTCTGACTCGGGGATGTCGTCGTAGTGGATGAGCACCGGCACGTCGCCGACCTGGGTCAGCTGGGTCAGGCGCCCATTGGCGTCCATGCCGAACTCGCCGGTCGGGTCGTCCCAGAACAGGGTGTCGTTCGTCTGCATGCCAGGACGCTAGGCAATTCCGTCGCGGGGCGCCGCGCGTCGTCCACAGGCCTCGCGGCATCGGATGAGCGGCCCGGTCAGGCAGCGAGGACGATGTCGGCAAGGTAGATCTCGAGCCGGCTGGTTCGGCTGCGGGGCGGTGGGAGTCCTGGGGCACGTGATCGGTGGCGGTGGTCGGTGGGGGTCGTGGTCTCGACGGTGTGCGGGTCGGTGTCGGTGACCTGGGCGGACCAGTCGGTGGCTTCCTTGGTCTGGTTGCAGGCCTCGCACAGCCCCTGGCCGTTGGTCGCGGTCGTCGGGCCGCCGTCGGCCCAGGGCCGGACGTGGTCGCGGTGGCGGACGGGGGCGTCGCAGTACGGCGTGCGGCAGGACCGATCGCGTGTGGCCAGGAACTGGGCCAGACCGGCTGGGAAGACGCGGGAGCGGGAGTCCATGGCCAGGAGCTGCCCGTCGGGGTCGGCGTAGAGCCGGCGCAGGCTGGCCAGCCCTGCTTCCTGGGCGCGGGCGACCAGGTCCCGGACGTCGTCGGCCGGCAGCGGGACCGGCGCGACGCCGGGAGCCGAGACCCAGCCCGGCTCGTCACCGGCAGCGCCGGGCAGGTTGAGCAGGGTCGCGTCCGAGACGACGACCTGCACCGCGACCGGCACCACCGGCGCCCCCAGTGCGGTCGGGACGACCGTCTGGCCCCAGGTGCCCGCGCGAGCAGCCACCGACTCGACCACCGAGCCCGGCCGCGGCTGCCCGTCGTCGGCACGACCCCCGAGGACCGCGGCGACCAGCGCGTCGGCCATCACCTGTCCCCGGGTCCGTTCGTCCCCCGCAGCCCGGGCGATGTCAGCGACGCGGCCCAGCGTCGCGTGGATCGCCACACCCTGCTCCAGCGGCAGCACCGCCGAGAACCTCGTCATACCGTCCGGCGCCGGACGCAGACTGGTGTGGCGCTGCGCCACCGCCTTCGCCCGGCGCTCGACCGCGGCCACCGGGTCCGCGACGTACGCCAGGCGGTCCACCTCGGCGCGGAACCGACGATCACCCCAACCCTGCGTCGTGGCCGGGTCGGCCATCAGCTCCGCGTCGATGCTCGTGCGGTCGGCCAGCGACAGGCACGCCGTGCCCTGCGCGACCTGAACGGCCCGCCACTCCGAGCACCAGCCGGCCTCCATCGCCGCCAACGTGTGCGGCAGCTCGGCGCACAGCACCACCGCCAACCCCAGGTGGATGCCGCCGCGGTGCGGCGACTCCCGCCGCGCCAGCGCGACCTCCGCGCCGATCCCCCGCTCACGCATGGCGGCTGACTGGTGGGACCGCTGCGCTACCCGCGACTCCATCAGTGCCGCTGCCGCTCGAGCCTGTGCGGCCGCGAGCGTGTTCTTCAGCGACTCGGCCGCAGCGAGCAGCTCGACTGCTGCACGGTCCCGCTCCCCCGGTGCCATCGCCGCGAGCTGCTCGGCGGCTGCCGACACAAGGTGGCGAGCTTCGACGAGGAGGTCGGGAGCAGCCATGCTGAAGTGTATCGAACACGTGTTCGAAGCGTCAAGCACGGGTCCGTGGCCCTGATGCCCCGCCTCCCCGGCGGCTGTCAGCACGTGGTCCGAAGCGTCGGTGTGGGCGACGCCCGGCCCTCGGTGCCGCCGCGAAGATCGCCGTCCTGAGTGTCCGCGACGTCGCTCATTGCGCCGCAGACTGGGGTCGTGACCGAGCTGCACGTCCGTGAGTGGCATGACGACGACCTGCCCACCATCGGCCGGCTGCATGCCGTGAGTCGGCACCACGCGTACGCCGACTTGGTCGACCCGGTCGCGTTGGCACGGGTCTCCCCCGCGTCCCAGGAGGCCGTGTGGCGCGCACGGTGGGCCGGGCTGCGCGACGGCGCCGCGCAGGGTCGACCGTACGTCTCGCTCCTGGCCGAGGCGGGCGCGCTACCCGTCGGCTTCGCGGTGGCCTTCGTGCCGGCCACGCCCGACGATCGCGCCGGTGCCGAGCTGAACGCCCTGCACGTGCTGCCCTCGCACCACGGCACCGGCGTGGCCCAGGCGCTCATGCGCGGCGTGGTCGACGCCCTCGGCACGTGGGGCGTCACGAGGGCGCACCTGCTCGTGCTCGAGGGCAACGCCCGCGCCGAGGCGTTCTACCGTCGTGCGGGGTGGGTGCTGCGCGGCCCGGCCGGGACGCACGACGTGGGGGGTGCCGAGGTGCCGGTGCTGCGCTACGAGCTGCGGCTGCGCTGACGCCGGCGCTAGGCCGGGCTCTGGCCCTGGGTCGGGCGCTGGCCGTGGATCAGAGCGGCTCGCCCTCGCAGCAGTTCGCCTTGAACTTGCACGAGGGGCAGAACCAGCGCGTCGCGATCGGGTCGAACTCGTGCCCGCACGCCATGCAGGAGTAGTAGCCGGTCATGGGCGGCAGCCTGCCACTGCAGTCAGCCGTCGGGCGCGCGGCGCGCGCAGCGGCGTACGACGTCGGGCGGGTGCGGACGCGCGACGTCCCGCAGGCCCGGGCGGGCCTGCGGGACGTCGAGGTGGTGCGTCAGGTGCGGGTCAGGCGAGGTGCGCCCGAGGGCTCACTGCTTGACGAGCTGGCCGCGGATCGCGCCGTTCGGGAACGCCTCGTTGTGCACGTTGACGTAGTAGTCCTCGGGGTTGGCCAGGATCTCGGCGACGGTGGTGAGGGGCTCGCCGTCCTCACCCGTGGCGAACTTGCCCTCCTCGCCCTCGGTCAGGCAGTCGCCGGCGGTGCCGTCGGCCGGCGGGGCCAGGAACGCCACGACCGGGCCGTTCTCGCCCTCGGCGGCCTCGTGGATGTGGGCGCCGGTGGCCGGGCCGATCTTCTTGACCAGCAGCGAGTAGCACAGGGTGTTCGCGTCGCCGTCGATGCCGAAGACCACGGCGCTGCCGCGACCGTTGCGGTCACCCACGATGCGGCGGTCGGACATGTCGTCGACCTCGTTCTTGCCGTTGAGGCTGGCCTTCGCGACGGTGTTCTCATGTCCGGCGAACGCGCTGGTGACCGGCAGGGCGATCGAGGCGGCGAGGGCGGCGGCACCGAGGCCGGCGAGGGTCTTGCGCTTGGCGTTCATGAGGTCTCCTCGTGTGGTGTGGATCTCTTCCGTGCTGGATTCGGAGCGGGTCGCTCATCCGATGGGGTGAAACCCCGGCTGGACACGATGGAGCGGTGCCAGAGGGACACACCATCCACCGCCTCGCCCGGCGCCACCAGAAGCTGCTGGCCGGCGCGGAGGTCCGCGCGAGCAGCCCTCAGGGCCGGTTCGCCGAGGGCGCCGCGCTCATCGACGGCGCCGTGCTGCGGCGTACCGACGCCTGGGGCAAGCACCTGTTCCACCACTACGGCGAAGCCGAGGACCTGGTGCTGCACGTGCACCTGGGGCTCTACGGCAAGTGGCGCGACGGCACCGGCGAGCCGCCCGAGCCGAAGGGCGCGCTGCGGCTGCGGTTGGTGACCCAGGACCACTGGGCCGACCTGCGCGGGCCCACCGCGTGCGAGCTGCTCAGCCCGCAGGAGGTGGCGGCCCGCACCGCCCGGCTCGGACCCGATCCCCTGCGCAAGGGCGCAGACGTGGAGCGGTTCCTTGACCGTGTCGGGCGCAGCCGAGCCCCCGCCGGCACGCTCCTGATGGACCAGGCCGTGATCGCCGGGTCGGCAACGTCTACCGCGCCGAGGCGCTCTTCCGCGCCGGGCTCTCCCCCTTCACGCCGGGACGCGAGGTCGGCCGCGAGACCTGGCAGGCGGTGTGGGACGACCTGTCGGTGCTGCTGCGTGCCGGTGTGCGGGCCGGCCGCATCATCACGACCGAGCCCGAGGACCGGCGCCGCCCGGCCGGCCGACCGACCCGGGCCGACGCGCACTACGTCTACGCCCGGGCCGGGCTCCCCTGCCGCCGCTGCGGTACGCCGGTGCAGGCCGAGGTCATGGCAGCCCGGAACCTGTTCTGGTGCCCGGTCTGCCAGCCGGGCTGAGCGTCCTCAGCTGGCGTCGAGCCGTGCCAGCTCCTCGCTGCTGAGCTCGAGGTCGGCCGCGGCCGCGGAGTCCTGGATCGACGACGGCCGCTTGGCGCCGGGGATCGGGATGACGCACGGGTCCTGGGCGATCTCCCAGGCCAGCGCCACCTGCTGCGGCGAGACCCCTCGCTCGGAGGCGATCTCGGCGAAGGCGGGGTGCGACTCCCCCAGGCCCTTGGCGTTGCTGAGGCCGCCCAGCGGGCTCCACGGCAGGAACACCAGCCCGAGCTCGGCGCACACCTCGATCTCCGGCGCGCTGGAGCGGAACGCCGGGGAGAACTGGTTCTGCACGCTCACCAGCGCGTCACCCAGCACCGAGTGGGCCAGGCGGATCTGCGCGGGGTCGGCGTTGGAGAGCCCGACCATCCGGACCTTGCCGGCGTCGTGGACCCGCTTGAGGGTCTGCACGACCTCCTCGTAGGGGACCTTCGGGTCCGGGCGGTGGTGCTGCCACAGGTCGATGTGGTCACCACCGAGCCGCTCCAGGCTCTTCTCGACCGCGGACTCCAGGTGCGCAGCTGAGCTGTCGGTGTCCCAGCCCCCGCCCTCGGTGCGCACGTGCCCGGCCTTGGTGGCCAGGAACACCTGGTCGCGCACGCCGAGCTCGTCGAGCAGGGAGGCGATCAGCTTCTCGTTCTCGCCCTGCGCGCCCGCTCCCTTCTCCTCACCGGGCCCGTAGGCGTCGGCGGTGTCGAAGAGGGTCACGCCCGCGTCGAGCGCGGCCCGCACGGTGTCGAGCAGCTGCTCGCGGGGCTGGGCACCGGTCTGGTCGAACGTCATGAGGCCCAGGCCCACGGCACCCACCGTGACCCGGCCGACGGTCTCGTTGCCGATCTCTCGCGTCTGCATGACTCCTGTCTACCCAACGGCCCCCTCGGCCCACCCACCCCCCGGGTGGGGCCCCGGGTGGGGCAGCTCGAACCAGAAGCACGAGCCGGGTCCGTCGGGGTTCGGCCCGACCCCGACGGAGCCGCCGTGCCCCCGCACGACCACGGCGACGGTGGACAGCCCGATGCCGTAGCCCTCGGCGCGGGAGTAGCGCCGGAAGAGACCGAAGACCGACTCCCCCTGCTCGTCGGGGACACCGGGACCGTTGTCGAGCACCTCGACCCGGCGTGCTCCGGGTCGGTCGACGGCCCGGATGCGCACGACTGGAGGTACGCCGGGGCGGGTGAACTTGCACGCGTTGCCCACCAGGTTCTGCACCACCACGCCGAGCTGCGCGGGGTCGCCCCGCACGACCCCGAGCGGCTCGACGAGGACCTGGGCGCCCGCGGTGCACACCGTGTCGGCCATCCCCTCGAGCACCCCGGCCACGAGGGCGTCGAGGTCGACCGTGGCGACCTCCGGGGCCTGGTGGCTGGCCAGGCGCAGCACGGCGTCGACCAGCTCCTCGAGCCGTGCGCTGGAGCGCTGGGCCATCGCCAGCATCCGCCCGGCCAGCGACTCGGCGTCCAGGTCCAGCGCGTCCCTCGCCATCTGCAGGCTCCCGCGCAGGGTGAGCAGCGGGGTGCGCAGCTCGTGGACCAGCCGCGCGAAGTCGACCAGCGCCTCGTCCGGGGTCCCTGCCGCGTCCCGGTCGGCGTCCGCGAGACGCAGTGCGATGATCGCGGACACGTCCCGTGCCAGCACCTCGAGCAACCGCGCCTCCAGCGGCGCGAGCGCGCGCGGCTCGGTGCCGAAGAGGCACAGCCGTCCGACCGGGTCGCCGTCGGGGGCGTGCAGCGGTGCGCTGGCGTAGAACCTCAGGCTGTGGCGCCGGCCGTCGACGAACGGCAGGGTCGCCGTGCGCGGGTCGGTGGAGAGGTCCTCGATGCTGAAGACCCTGTCGTGCGGCATCGACCAGCGGCACACGGCCTGGTCGTGCTCGGTCTCGAAGGGTGCGGCGCCCGCGACGGTGGTGAAGCAGAAGGTCCCCGCGTCGAGCACGGTGACGGTCGCCATCGCCACGCCGGTCGTGTCGCGGAGCAGGTCGACGAGGCCCTGGAGGTCCTGGCCCCCGCGCTCGAGGGCCTCTCGCACCTCGCGCGTCCCGGTCGGTCGCGTGGCCTCGCGCACTCCGCCCATCCATCGACCCCTTCCCTCCCCCCATCGTCACCCTCGACCGACGTCCGGCCAGCCGTCTTCGACGGATCCCTCGCGGGAGGTCTGGACCAGTCGCCGTCACCCGGCCAGGAGGAAGACCCGCAGCGCGGAGACGAAGGCCTCCGGCTGCTCGGAGTGCACCCAGTGCCCCGCGCCCTTGATCGTCACGCTGAAGACCCGAGGGAACAGCTCCCGCATCCGGGCCTCGTGCTCGGGCCGCACGTAGGGAGAGCGCTCGCCGGCCATCCACAGCACGGGGTGGTCGAAGGTGCGGCCCGGCTCCAGCCGGTCGTCCGGGAACCCGCCGATCACGGGCAGGTCGCGCAGCAGCAGGTCGAGGTCGGCCTGCCAGCGGAAGCCCTCCCCGCTCGAGCGGAGGTTCTGGAGCAGGAAGCCGCGCACCCGCTCGTCGGCGATCGGGCCGGCCAGCTGCGCGTCGGCGTCGGCCCGGCGCTCCAGCGCGGCCAGGTCGAGGGAGGTGAGCGAGGTCAGCAGGTGCTCGAACTCCCCCGCGCCGTCGCTGGTCGTCGGGGAGATGTCGACCACGACCAGCCGGTCGACGAGCTCGGGGTGGCGCAGCGCCAGCACCATCGCGACCTTGCCGCCCATCGAGTGCCCGACCAGGTGCACCGGCTCGCCGTCGTACGTCGCGCGGAGCCAGGCCGCCACGGTGTCGGCGACCTCGACGTAGTCGACCGAGCCGGTCCAGGGCGAGCGTCCGTGGTTGGGCAGGTCGACCAGCGTCGAGACCAGCTCGGGCAGCAGCGCCTTGGCGACCTGGGTGAAGTTGCGCCCCTGGCCGAAGAGGCCGTGCAGGAAGACCACGCGTTCGCCGGTGCCCGGCTCGCCGATCTCGGTGTGGTGCAGTGCCGGCACGTCCTCGGTGGTCCCCTCGGTGGTCACCCGGCCACCCTAGGAGTCCTGGGCCACGCCGACCGTGCCGGGCATGATCCGTTCGGACCATGCGGCCTGCCCCGGAGGGACCGACCTGGGCCCCGGTCGGCGCGTTGGGCGCAGATCACCGGCCCGGCGGCCGATCAGGTGCCTACCGTCACTCGTAGGGGATTCGTTCGAAGGACAAGGCTCATGTGGGACACCGTGCAGGACTCGTGGCAGGACCCGTCGTCGGGTCACGGCGCCGACCCGGAGGGGGTCCACCTCTCCCACGACCGGCCGTGCGTGCGGTGCGGTCACGCGATGCACACGTTCCTGGCCTGCGACGCGGCCTGCGGCTGCGAGCCCGCGGCCGTCAACGTCGCCTGAGCGAGACCGTCCTCCGACCGGCGGGTACGTCGGGTCGCGGTCCGAGCTCGACCAGGGTGCGCCAGCGGGGCCGGTCGTGGTCCCCGTCGACGACCTCGCCCGTCGACCAGCGGATCCGCAGGTCGGCGCCGTCGACCTCCAGCACCGCGAGCAGGTTGTCGAGCCATGGCCCCTGCGTGACCTCCCAGTGCAGCGGCGAGCGCGGCACCAGGCGCCCCAGCAGCCGCCCCGTCGGCCGGGCGCGACCGCGGCCGGCGAGCCGGACCCCCGCCTTCATCAACCTCGGCAGCGGGTTGCGGATCGGCGAGCAGACCGCCTGCAGGACCCGGCTGTGCGGGCCGGGTCGCCGCGCCGCCTCGGACGCCGGGTCGGGCCACGCCTCCGCGACGTAGGAGTGGTGCACGTCCCCGGACAGCAGCACCACCGAGTCAGGCGCCCGTCCCCGCCCGCCCGTGGCGGTCTCCACGATCATCTCCCCCACGTGGCGGAAGCCGCCTTGGAAGGCCGCCCAGTGCTCGGTGTCGGCGGCCCGGCGCACCCATTCACCCAGCTCGTGGCCGGGTCGGCCCAGGAGCCCCTCGGCCAGCGCCTCGGTGGTCGCCTCCAGGTGGTGCAGGCCCGGCGAGAGCAGGTAGGGCAGCGAGGTGCCGATGAGCAGGTGCCGGACGTCGCCGTGCAGCTGGCTGTCGAGCCAGGCCATCTCCTCGTCATCGATCATCGAGCGCCGCTCCGGCTCCAGCACCCGCGCTGCCCGGGAGTCCACGACCACGAGCCGCGCCTGCGGCCCCAGCTCGCGGGCGAAGGACCAGCGGTAGGACGCAGGCTCCTCGTCGGCCCGCTCGGCGAAGCGGTCCAGCACCGCGGAGAGGTCGAGCTCGTCAGGACCCTCGTGCTCCAGGACCAGCCGGTAGACGGGGTCGGTCGCCCGCTCGGCCGGGGACAGGTTCCCCAGGTGCTGGTGGACCCAGTAGGACGCCAGGGCGCCGACGATCCGGTCGTGCCACCAGGACTTCTCGGCCATCTCCGCGCGCCAGCGGGCCGAGGTGTTCCAGTCGTCGCGGACGTCGTGGTCGTCGAAGATCATCGCCGAGGAGACCGTCGAGAGCAGCCACCGCGTGGCCGGGTCGCTCCAGGCGAGGCGGTAGAGCTCGGCGTACTCCTCGTAGTCCTTCAGCTCCCACCACGGCGCCTGCTCCGGGTCGCGGCGCGCGGCGATGAACTCGCGCATCGCCTCGCTGGTCTCGTCGGCGTAGACCTGGTCGCCGAGGAGCAGCAGGAGGTCCGGCGCACGCTCCTCGAGCCGGTCGGAGCCGCCGGAGCCGCCGGAGCCGTCGGAGCCGTCAGGGTGCGTCGCCAGGTGCATGCCGTAGGTGCGCAGCGCGTCGACGCCGAAGCTCGCGTGGTGCTCGGCGTCGTGCGGCACGCTGACCCGACAGCTGCCGAAGGCGATCCGCAGCGGCGCCTCGTGGTCGTGGGTGCGCAGCACCACGGACGGGTACGCCGACGCCGGCTCGGGCCAAACCTGCCGGTCGTCCACGCGCAGGACGTAGGGGTGGGTCTCCCCCGGTCCCAGCCCGTCCACGGCCACCACGGCGTAGTGGTGCCCGTGGACCGCGAACGTCGGGGCCGACCACCGACGCCCGTCCGCCTCGACGCTGACCGTGGCCGCCCGGTCGACCTCGACCCACAGCGTCGCGGACGTTTCGTCCACGTGCCGCAGCAACGGCCCGACCACCAGCTCCCCGGTGCCTGTCTCCCCGCTCACGCGCGTGCCTCCCTCCCCAGGGCGCCGGCGCTCAGCGGGCCACGTCGAGCAGCACCTTGACCGCGCGTCGCTCGTCCATCGCCCGGTAGCCCTCGGCCACCTCGTCCAGCGGGAGGCTCAGGTCGAAGACCCTGCCCGGCTCGATCTCGCCGGCCAGGGTGCGGGCGAGCAGGTCGGGCAGGTAGGCGCGCACGGGCGCCATCCCGCCGCGCAGCCCGACGTTCTTCTGGAACATCCGGCGCACCGGCAGCTCCACGCCGTGCGGGACGCCGACGAAGCCGACCATCGAGCCCGGCCGCGCCACGGCGAACGCGGTGCCCATGGCCTGGTCGGTGCCGACGCACTCCAGGACCGCGTCCGCGCCCACGCCACCGGTGATCTCCTTGACCGCGGCGGCGGCTTCCTTGCCGCGCTCGGCGACGACGTGGGTGGCGCCGAACGCGCGGCCGATCTCCTGGCGCGGCTCGTGGCGCGACATGAGCACGACCTTCTCCGAGCCCATGGCCGCCGCGGCCAGGACGCCGCACAGCCCGACGGCGCCGTCGCCGACGACCACCGTCGTGCCGCCCTCACGGACCCCGGCCGCGACCGCGGCGTGCCAACCGGTCGGCATCACGTCGGAGAGCGCCATGAGGTGCGGGACCAGGTCGGCGTCGGGACCGGCGGACCCCACGTCGGGGACCTTCACCAAGCTGCCGTCGGCCTGACCGACCCGGGCGTACTCCCCCTGCCCCGAGGACGTCATCGACAGGTCCACGCAGGCCGAGTGCGTGCCGGCCGTGCAGTGGGCGCAGGTGTTGTCGCAGTGGTCGAAGGGGACGACCACGAAGTCGCCGACCTTCACGTCGCGGACCTCCGAGCCGACCTCCTCGACGAAGCCGATGCACTCGTGCCCGATCGTGGCGCCGGCGGTGATGTCGTTCTCACCGCGGTAGGGCCACAGGTCCGAGCCGCAGATGCACGCGGTGGTGACACGCACGATCGCGTCGGTGGGCTTCTCGATGCGGGGGTCGGGCACGTCGGTCGACAGCCGGATGTCGCGGGGCGCGTGGATGGTGGTGGCTCGCATGTCGCGAGCATCGCACCCGGGCGGTGGCCTGTCGCCCACCCTCCGGACGGCACCAGCGCGCCGGTTCTGCGCTATCTCACATGTGAGTTACCGTCGTCGTCATGACGGAGGGTTACAAGGGACGCATCGGCCTGCTGATCCGCGACGCGCGCAAGCACCGCGGGCTCACCCAGGCACAGCTGGCCGACCTGCTCGGCACCAGCCAGAGCGCGATCAACCGGATCGAGAAGGGCGCGCAGAACCTCTCCCTGGAGATGATCGCGCGCATCGGCGCCGCGCTCGACTCCGAGATCGTCGCGCTCGGCGCAGGCCCCACGCACCTGCGGATCACCGGCCCCACGACGCTGTCGGGCTCGATCGAGGTCAAGACCTCCAAGAACGCCGGGGTCGCGCTGCTGTGCGCCTCCCTGCTGAACCAGGGGCGTACGACGCTGCGCAAGGTCGCCCGGATCGAGGAGGTCAACCGGCTGCTCGAGGTGCTCGGCAGCCTCGGCGTCCAGACCCGCTGGCTCGGCGACGAGGGCGACCTGGAGATCGTCCCGCCCAAGCAACTGCGCCTCGACGCCATCGACGAGGCCGCCGCCCGGCGTACCCGCTCGGTCATCATGTTCCTCGGCCCGCTGCTGCACCGCGCCGACACCTTCGACCTGCCCTACGCCGGCGGCTGCAACCTCGGCACCCGCACCGTCGAGCCGCACATGGCCGCGCTGCGGCCCTTCGGCCTGGAGGTCAAGGCCACCGACGGCAGCTACCACGCGAGCGTCAACCGGGCGATCGAGCCGACCCGCGCGATCGTGCTCACCGAGCGCGGCGACACCGTCACCGAGAACGCGCTCATGGCCGCCGCCCTGCACCCGGGCACGACGGTGATCCGCAACGCCTCGTCCAACTACATGGTCCAGGACCTCTGCTTCTACCTCCAGCGCCTCGGCGTCACCGTCGAGGGCGTCGGCACCACCACGCTGACCGTCACCGGCCGCGAGTCGATCGACGTCGACGTCGACTACGCCCCGGCCGAGGACCCGATCGAGGCGATGTCGCTGCTGGCCGCCGCGATCGTGACCCGCTCGGAGATCACCATCACCCGGGTCCCGATCGAGTTCCTCGAGATCGAGCTGGCCCTGCTGGAGGAGATGGGCTTCCGCTACGACCGCTCCGAGGAGTACGTCGCCGCCAACGGCCACACGCGCCTGGTCGACATCACGACGCACCCCTCCGACCTCCACGCGCCGCTCGACAAGATCCACCCGATGCCGTTCCCCGGCCTCAACATCGACAACCTGCCGTTCTTCGCAGTCATCGCGGCCGTCGCGACCGGCCAGACCCTGCTGCACGACTGGGTCTACGAGAACCGCGCGATCTACCTGACCGAGCTCACCAAGCTCGGCGCGCAGGTCAAGCTGCTCGACCCGCACCGGGTGATGATCGAGGGGCCCACGCACTTCTCCGGCACCGAGATCGTCTGCCCCCCGGCGCTGCGCCCGGCCGTGGTGATCCTCCTGGCGATGCTCGCCTCGAAGGGCACCTCGGTGCTGCGCTCGACCTACGTGATCGCCCGCGGGTACGAGGACCTCGCCGAGCGGCTCAACGAGCTCGGCGCGCAGATCGAGCCCTTCCGCGACATCTGAACCCGCGCACGCGCCATGATCGGCACGTGACCACTCCGGTGACAGGGCACCCCTACCTCGACGGTGCCGCGGTGCCCGTCGGGGCGCGGGCACGACCGGTGCTGGCCCTGGCCCACCGCGGCGGCGCCTACCACCCCGAGATCGAGGGGCTCGAGAACACGCTCGCGGCGTTCCGACACGCCGTCGAGCTCGGCTACACCTACCTCGAGACCGACGTCCACGTCACCCGCGACGGGGTGCTGCTGGCCTTCCACGACTCCGTGCTCGACCGGGTCACCGACCGCCGGGGCGCCGTGGCGGAGATGACCCACGCCGAGGTGCGCGAGGCGCGGGTCGGCGGCCGTGAGGAGGTCCCGACGCTGGTCGAGCTGCTCGACGCCTTCCCTGACGCCCGGTTCAACATCGACCTCAAGTCCGACGCCTCGGTGCCGGCGCTCGCCGGCCTGGTCCGCGACCGGGACGAGTGGGACCGGCTGCTGGTGGGCTCCTTCTCGCCCAGCCGCCTGGCGCGCTTCCGGCAGCTGACCGAGGGGCGGGTCGCCACCTCGGCGCACCCGCTCGAGGTGCTGGCCTTCCTGCTGCTGCCCAGCGGCCGGCTGGCCGACCTGGTGACGCGGCGCCGTGTTGCCGCCCTGCAGGTCCCGCACCGGCGTACGCTCCGGCTCGCCGGCAGGGGAGTCACGCTGCCGGCCGTGACAGTGCCTGTCGTGACGCGGGGGTTCGTGCGCCGCGCGCACGCGGCCGGCAAGCACGTGCACGTGTGGACCATCGACGACCCCGACGAGATGCGGGAGCTCCTCGACAAGGGCGTCGACGGCCTCTTCACCGACCGCACCGACCTGCTGCGCCAGGTGCTGCAGGAGCAGGGACTCTGGCAACGACGTCCTGGGGAGGGACCAGCATGACCACCACGACCCCGACGGTGCTGACGCCGGAGCGCCGGCGCGAGCACCGCGCCTGGTACACCTACGACTGGGCCAACAGCGCGTTCTCCACCACGGTGGCCGGCGTCCTGTTCGGGCCCTACCTCATCGCGATCGCCGAGGAGGCGGCCGTCGACGACCGGATCTCGGTCCTCGGGGTCTCGGTCGCCCCCGGGGCGCTGCCGTCGTTCACCATCACCGCCTCGACGCTGCTCTCCGCGCTGCTGCTCCCGCTCCTGGGCGCCGTGGCCGACCGCACCGCCAAGAAGCGCCAGCTCCTCGGCGGGTTCGCCTGGGCGGGCGCGGCGGCGGCCGCGCTGCTCTTCTTCGTGCAGGGCGACAACTGGGAGCTCGGCGTCGTCTCCTTCATGGTCGCCAACCTGTGCTTCGGTGCGGCTGCGGTGGTCAACGACTCCATCCTGTGCCTGATCGCCGAGCCCGACGAGCGTGACGGCGTCTCCTCGCGCGGCTGGGCTGCGGGGTACGCCGGCGGCGGGTTGCTGCTCGCGGTCAACTTCGTCGTGGTGAGCATGCACGAGACCTTCGGCCTCACCGAGGGGATGGCCGTGCGGCTCTCGCTGCTGTCCGCGGCGATCTGGTGGGCGGCGTTCACCCTCGTGCCCGTCCTCGGCATCAAGGACCGGCCGCCGCTGGCGGTGGAGCCTGCGGAGGGCGGGGTGCTCCAGCGCAGCTTCGGCCAGCTGTGGGCGACCTTGAAGGACATGCGTCGCTACCCGGTGGCGCTGACCTTCCTGGTGGCCTACCTCTTCTTCAACGACGGCATCCAGACCGTCATCTCCTCGGCGTCGATCTACGGCGTCGAGGAGCTCGGCTTCGCGACCGGGACGGTCCTGGCCACCTACCTGCTGGTCCAGGCGGTCGCCGTCGTGGGCGCGCTGGGCTTCGGCCGGGCCGCGGCGGCGTACGGCGCCAAGCCGGTGATCCTGGTCGGTCTGGTGATCTGGATGCTCATCGTGACCGCCGCGCTCTTCCTGCCGGCCGGGGCGTTGGTGCCGTTCCTGCTGCTCGGGACGGCCATCGGCATCGTGCTCGGCGGCACCCAGTCGCTCTCCCGCTCCTACTTCTCCCTGCTCATCCCCGAGGGCAAGGAGGCGGAGTACTTCAGCTTCTACCACGCCATGGAGCGCGGCACGTCCTGGCTGGGGACCCTGGTCTTCGGCTTGGTCTACACCCTCAGCGGGTCCTACCGGCCGGCCGTCTTCGCACTCATCGCCTTCTTCGTCATCGGCGGACTGATCCTGTCGCGGGTCGACACCGCGAAGGGCATCGAGCAGGCGCGGACCGGCGGGGTGGCGCGCGGCTCCGCCGCCTGACGGCGAGCACGCCGTAGGTCAGCCTGAGAACCGCCTGAGAATCACGGCTGGACCACCCCCAGCGGCGATTGTCGGAATCTTTGCCGCCTCGCTACCGTTGAAAATCTGAGACGCAGCGCCACCGCGGCGTCGACGACGGAGACTGGAGGGCTCAGATGGCAGAGCGCACACTACGGGGAGCGCGACTCGGAGGCCAGAGCTTCGAGGACGAGCGCGGCATCGAGTTCGCCGCGCGGCAGCAGGTCGGCTACCGCTGCAAGGCTGACCACGAGTTCGAGGTCACCATGTCGGTCGAGGCCGAGATCCCCGCGATCTGGGAGTGCCCGCGGTGCGGCGCCGAGGCGCTGAGCACCGCCGGCATCCAGCCCGAGGTCAAGGCCGAGAAGCCCGCTCGCACCCACTGGGACATGCTGCTGGAGCGTCGCTCGGAGAAGGAGCTCGAGGAGATCCTCAAGGAGCGCCTCGAGCTGCTGCGCGGGGGCGAGATCGGCCCCGCGCACCTGCACCGCGCCAACAAGAAGAAGAAGGCCACCGCCTGACGCACGCGCCTCAGCGCTGGGGCCCCTCGTCGGGGTCCACCACGTCGCCCCGGACCACCGGTCCGGGGCGACCTGCGTCTCGGGGGAAGCCGGGGAAGCGTCCCCCCGGGACCACGAGCAGCCGCGAGGCCACCACCCGCGCCAGCAGGCCACGGAAGACCGGCCGGGTCAGCGGCAGCACCAGCAGCGCCCCCAGCAGGTCCGTGGCGAACCCCGGGGTGAGCAGCAGCGTCCCGCCGATGAGCACCAGCGCCCCGTCGGCGAGCTCGCGGTGCGGCATCCGCCCCTGGGTGAGCGCCTCGACCAGCGCTCGCCACGCACGAGCACCCTCACGCCGCACGATCGCGGCACCGACGACGCTGGCCAGCACCAGCAGGGCGATGGTCCACCAGGCACCGATGACCTGCCCCACCTGGATGAGGACGTAGAGCTCCAGCAGCGGCATGCCCACGAAGAGCAGGACCAGGACCCACCCGAGTCGACCGCGCCGGCGGGGACGCGCTCCCCCGGCACCACCCCCGGCACCGGGCCACGCGCCGCTCATCGGCCCCACGCCCGTCGCAGCTGCTCGCGGCGCTCGCGCAGGCCCCACAGCGTGATCCGGCGCAGCGACTCCGCCGCGACCCGGCCGCTCATCTTGGAGTCCCCGCGCACCCGCTCCACGAAGTCGATGGGGACCTCCCGCACGACCAGGCCGGCGCGCAGCGCCCGCACCACCATGTCGGTCTGGAAGACGTAGCCGGTCGAGCGGACCGAGGCCAGGTCGAGCCTCTCCAGCGCCTCGCGCCGGAAGAGCCGGAAGCCGGCGGTGGCGTCCCTGACGTCGATCCCGAGCAGCACGCGGACGTAGAGGTTGCCACCGCGCGAGAGCGCCTCGCGCCGCCGCGGCCAGTTGACCACGGTGCCGCCCGGCACCCAGCGCGACCCGATCACCAGGTCGGCCGGGGTCCCGCCGTCGCGCCCCTCCAGGGCGTCCAGCAGCCGGTGCAGCTGCTCGGGCTGGTGGGAGCCGTCGGCGTCCATCTCCCCGATGACGTCGTAGCCGGCCTCGAGGGCGTGCGCGAAGCCGTGCCGGTACGCCGCACCGAGGCCGCCCTTGTTGACCCGGTGCAGCACGTGCACCTGCGGGTCCCGCGCCGCTACCTGCTCGGCGATCCGGCCGGTGCCGTCGGGTGAGTTGTCGTCGACCACGAGCACGTCCACGTCGGGACGGGCGGTCCGCAGCCGCTGGAGGATCCAGGCGACGTTCTCGGCCTCCTGGTAGGTCGGCACGACCATGATCACGCGCACCACCGCGACTTTACGGGAGTCAGGCCGACGGCTCCTCGACCCGGGGCGCACCGCGCCGAGATCGCACGCGGGCCAGCAGGACCAGCAGCAGCCCCAGCACGGTGGCCAGCTGCACCCCGCGGGTGAACCACGGCGTCAGCACGATGCCCGGGGTCGCGCCGCGGTGGAGCCCGACCTCGGCGACGGCGCTGGCCGTCGTACGCCGGTCGACGGTCTCCACGACCTCGCCGTCGGGGTCGACGATGCCGGTCAGGCCGTTGGTGGAGGCCACGACCAGCCACTTGCCGGCCTCGAGGGCGCGCAGGCGCGTGATGGCGAACTGCTGGTCGACCTGGTCGGTGAAGATGAAGGTCGCGTTGGAGGTCTGGACCGTCAGCAGGTCCGCGCCCTCGCGCACCTGGGCATGGATGCCGTCGTCGTAGGCGACGTCGAAGCAGATCGCGTCGGCGATCCGGGCCCCGGCGACCTCGAGCGGCTCGGTGCGCGAGCCCGCGCGCATGTCGCGGCGGATCCGGGCGAGCTCGCCGAAGTTGAAGTCGGCGTACTCCCGGAAGGGGATGTACTCGCCGTAGGGCACCGGATGCCACTTGGTGTAGCGCTCCCCCGGCCCGGTCTCCGGGTCCCACACGATGCCCTGGTTGAGCACGTGGTGGGGGCCGTCGTCGACGATCGCGCCGACCAGCACCGGCACGCCGGCCGCGGCGACCGCGCGCTCGATGCCGGCACGGGTCTGCACGTCGAGGAAGGGGTCGACGGCCGTGGAGTTCTCGGGCCAGACCACCAGGTCGGGGCGCGGCACCTCACCGGCCGCCGCGGCCTCGGCGAGCCGCTCGGTCTCCTCGACGTGGTTGAGGGTGACCTGCCGGTGGTCGAAGAGGATGTCGTTGCCGGGGCCGGGCACGTCACCCTGGACGGCGGCGACGGTGAGGGTCCCCTCCGGCGGGCCGGGGTCGTACGGCGCCAGCGCGGCCGCCGCCGTCGCAGCCGCCACGAGCCCCAGCCCGGCGGCGTCGGCGCGCCAGCTGCGGACCCGCGTCAGCACCAGGTGGGCCAGCAGTGCCGCCGCCAGCGCCAGCACGAGCGAGACGCCGACCATCCCGATCCACGGCAGCAGCCGCGCCACGGGGGTGTCGACGGTGGCGAAGGCCAGCCGGCCCCAGGGCATGCCGCTGAAGGGCCAGGTGCTGCGCACCATCTCCAGGGCCGTCCACGCGGCGGCGGCCCACAGCGGCCACCAGCGCCGGGTCGGCCCGGCGCTGCTCAGCAGCGCGACCGCGGCGCCGGTCAGGCCGTAGAAGAAGGTCTCCAGCGCCGACAGCCCGAGCCAGGCCGCCGTCGCGACGGCGCGCATCCACCAGATGTGGGTCAGGTAGAACGAGGCCCCGAAGGCCAGTCCGAGCCCGAACCCCGCCCAGGCACCGCGCCCGTGCACCGCGCCGAGGAAGCCTGCGACCGCCAGCGGCAGCACCGCGAACCACGCGACCGGCTCGAAGGCCAGGGAGAGCAGCAGCCCCGAGGCGACGACGAGGGCCAGGCGGAGCACGGCGCCCAACCTAGACGACGGCTCCCAGCGCGACGGCGGGTCGGCCCGTGCAGAGCGACGAGAGGGTCCGGGTCACCTTCGGTCCAGCCCGGTGCCCGACAGGCTGCCGGGGCGGGCTGTTGTCTAGGGGGAGCCGGACCCTCTCGTGTCCGCCCTCGCAGGACGAACCGACCTCCGCGAACAACCCCGGACAGGTGGCTGGCACCCCCACCCTCCGAGGCGGCCACTCGGACGCCGGTCCGTCTCCCGCGATCTGCACGAGCGGACGGCTCACACTCGCGCCACGGGCGGGACCTGTCAACCGGTCGCTGACCTGCGAAGACGCGCGTCTGCGCAGGTCAGCGCGGTCGTCCTCGGCGGTCACTGGCCAGAAAATGTCTGGATCGCCCCGGCGTGTCCTAGGCGACACGCCGGGTGCCGCACGGTAACGACCGGCGGCGGAGGTCGGACGGGGCGGGGCGGCGTGGAATGCTGTCGCCCCCGCGGACCCGCACCCGCGCCCGCCCCGACCCAGGAGGACACCCCCGTGCCCGTGGACTACGCGTACGACGGCAGCGTCGCCGTCGTGCACCTCGCCCGCCCCGAGCGGCTCAACGCCGTCGACGCCGGGCTGACCCGCGACCTGGTCGCCGCGCTGCGGCGCGCCGGCGACGACGGGGCCCGGGCCGTGGTGCTGGCCGGGCGGGGGCGCGCCTTCTGCGCCGGCCACGACCTCAAGGAGGAGCCCGTGGTCGAGACGGCGCTCCAGACCCGCGACCGGCTCGAGGAGATCCAGGAGGTGACCCGGCTGGTGCGCCGCCTGCCCGGGCCGGTCGTCGCGGCCGTGCACGGCTACGCCCTGGGCGCGGGTGCGGAGTTCGCACTGTGCTGCGACGTCGTCGTCGCCGGGGAGGACGCCGTCTTCGGCTTCCCGGAGGTCTCCGTGGGGCTCTCGGTCACCGGCGGCATCTCCAAGCTGCTCCCCCAGCTCGTCGGCTGGGCGCGGGCCAAGGAGCTGCTGCTGCTCGGCGAGCGGGTCGGCGGCAGCGAGGCGGCAGCCATGGGTCTGGTGGCACGCTGCGTGCCCAGCGGCGAGCACGAGACGGCGGCCCTGGACCTGGCGCGCCGGATGGCCGAGCGCCCCGCGCTGTCGCTCTCCCTGGCCAAGCAGGCCCTCGACGCGGGGCTGGACTCCACCGTCGACGGGGCGATGGCCCGCGAGGTCGAGCACGCGCTGCTGACCTCCCTCTCCGGAGAGGGGCAGGCGCCGCGCGAGGACTTCGGCCGTGGCTGAGCCCACCACCCTCGTCGACCTGCTCGACCGTGCCGCCACCGACACCCCCGACCGGCCCGCCTGGACCGTCGACCTGCCCGGCTCCTTTCCCACGACCCTCACCTTCGCCGAGGTCGCCCGGCGCACCGGCGAGCTCGCCGCGGCGCTGCGCGACCGCGGGGTCGTGCCGGGCGACCGGGTGGGGGTGATGCTCGGCAACACCGTCGAGTTCCCGCTGACCTGGCTGGCGCTGGCGCGGCTCGGTGCGGCGATGGTCCCGCTCAACACCCGCTACCGCATCGACGACGTGGCCCACCTGCTCACCGACGCCGCGGTCCGGCTCGTGGTGGCCCGCCCCGAGCACGAGGGGCTGCTGTCGGCGTACGCCGAGGTGGTGGGGCCCGAGGACCTCGTGCCCGACCCCGACCACCCGTGGGTGCAGCCGCCGCTGGACCCGCGCACGGTGGTCAACGTGCAGTACACCTCCGGCACGACCGGCCGGCCCAAGGGCTGCCTGCTCGACCACACCTACTGGACCACCCTCGGCGGGTCGATGCTCACCGAGCACCCGCACCTGGGCCCCGACGACGTGCTGCTCACCGCGCAGCCCTTCAGCTACGTCGACCCGCAGTGGAACGTCGTGGCCGCGCTGATGGCCGGCGCGCACCTGGTGGTGCTCGACGGCTTCCACCCCTCGACGTTCTGGGCCAAGGTCCGCGAGCACGGAGTGACCTACTTCTACTGCCTGGCCTCGATGCCGGTGCTGCTGCTGAAGATGCCGCCCGACGCCGCCGACCGCGACCACCGGGTGCGTGCGGTCCAGTGCTCGGCGATCCCCCCGGCGCTGCACGCCGAGCTCGAGGAGCGGTGGGGCGCGCCGTGGAGCGAGGCGTTCGGCATGACCGAGACCGGCGCGGACATCCGGGTGTCGGCCGCCGAGCACGACGAGCTGGTCGGCACCGGCTGCCTGGGTCGCCCGGCCGCGCACCGCGAGGCCCGGATCGACGAGGCAGGCCAGCTGTGGCTGCGTGGCGCGGGGATGATGCAGGGCTACCTCGGGCACCCCTCGCCCTTCGACGAGGACGGCTGGTTCCCGACCGGGGACCTGGCGCGCACCGACGAGCAGGGGCGGCTCTACCTCGCCGGCCGGCTCAAGGACATGATCCGCCGCTCGGGGGAGAACATCGCCGCCGTCGAGGTCGAGGAGGTCCTGCTCGGGCACCCGGCCGTGCGGCTCGCGGCCGTCATCGGGGTGCCGGACGAGGTGCGCGGCGAGGAGGTGGCGGCGTACGTCGTCGCGCCGGGCGCCACGCCCGAGGAGCTGACCGCGTGGTGCGCCGAGCGGCTCGCGCCGTTCAAGGTGCCGAGCGTGTGGCGCTTCCGCGACGAGCTGCCGCTCACCGCCTCGCACCGGGTGGAGAAGGCGGCGTTGCGCCGGGAGGTGGCCGGTGCTGCGGGCTGACCTGCTGCTCACCAACGCCTGGGTCCGCACCCTCGACGGTCCCGACCACGGGTACGTCGCGCGGTCGGTGGCGATCTGGCGCGACCGGGTCGTGGCCGTGGACGAGGACGTGCCGGCCCACCGGGTCGTGGACCTCGACGGCGCCGTCGTGGCGCCCGGGTTCCACGACGCCCACCAGCACCTGGCGTGGTTCGGGCTCTCGCTGGCCGAGGTGGACCTGCGGCTGCCGACCCTGGACGACGTCTACGCCGCGGTCGCCGAGCGGGCGGCCGGGCTCCGGCCCGACGAGTGGGTCGTGGGTGCGGGGTACGACGAGAACAAGCTCGGCGCGCACCCCGACCGCGACGCGCTCGACCGCGCGGCGGGCGGGCGGCGCGTCTGGCTCAAGCACACCAGCGGCCACATGTGCGTGGTCAGCAGCGCGGTGCTGGCCGACCTCGGCCTGTCCGACGCGGCCGTCGACGTGCCGGGCGGGCTGGTCGTCACCGACGCCGCCGGCCGCCCCACGGGTCTGCTCCAGGAGCAGGCCCAGCAGCTGCTGACCCCGCTGGTCCTCCCCTACCCCGTCGCCACGCTGGTCGACGCGATCGAGCGCGGCGGCCGGGTCGCGCTCTCGCAGGGCTTGACCTCGGTGGTCGAGGCCGGCATCGGCGGCGGGTGGATCGGCAAGAGCCCGGTCGAGCTCGCGGCCTACCAGGCCGCCCGCGACGAGGGCCGGCTGCCGCTGCGGGTCGAGCTGATGGTCGCCGCCGACGCGCTGCACGCGCTGTCGGCGCACGAGTCGGACGGGCTGCCGCTCGGGCTGGACCTGGGGCTGCGCACCGGGCTGGGTGACGACCGGCTGCGGATCGGGCCGACGAAGGTCTTCAGCGACGGCTCGCTCATCGGGCACACCTGCGCGCTCACCGAGGAGTTCGCCGACACCCCCGGTGAGCGCGGCTACCTCCAGGACGACCCCGACACCCTGCGCACCCGGATCCTCGACGCGCACCGCTCGGGGTGGCGGGTCGCCACCCACGCGATCGGTGACGCCGCGATCGACCTGGTGCTCGACGCCTACGAGGAGGCGCAGCGCCGCTGGCCCCGCCCCGACGTGCGGCACCGGATCGAGCACTTCGGGGTCTCCCGGCCCGACCAGGTACGGCGCTGCGCCGAGCTCGGCGTGGTGCCGGTGCCCCAGGGACGCTTCGTCGGTGAGATCGGCGACGGCATGCTCCGGGCGCTCGGCCCCGAGCGGGCCGGCTGGGCCTACCGCTACCGGTCGCTGCTCGACGCGGGGATCACCGTCCCCGGGTCGAGCGACCGCCCGGTCGTGGACGGGGCACCCCTGCGCGGCATGCACGACATGGTCAACCGCCTGACCGACTCCGGCGCCGGGTGCGGCACGGAGGAGGCCGTCACCGGGCTCGAGGCGCTGACGGCGTACACGCTGGGGTCGGCCTACGCCTCCCACCAGGAGCACGAGCGCGGCAGCATCGAGGTCGGCAAGCTGGCCGACCTCGTCGTGCTCTCCGAGGACCCGGGGACCGTGGACCCGACGGCGATCAAGGACATCGAGGTGCTGCGGACCTACCTCGGAGGCGAGGAGGTGTGGCGTGCTGACGACTGAGCTGTCCCCCGACCAGCTGGCGCGGGTGCGGGCGATCTACGAGGACGCCTTCCCACCCGAGCTCAGCGCCGACTTCGACAGCTTGCTGGCCGACCGGCTGGTCGTGCGGGTGGCCGACGACGGCACCCCCGAGGGTCTCGCGGTGCTGCGGCCGCTGGGCGCCACGGGGTGGACCTTCCTGCGCTACTACGCCGTCGGCGTGCGTGGCGGCGGGGTCGGCACGGCGATGCTCGGCGAGCTCGCCGACCTGCTCGCCGCCGAGGGCGGGTCCCTGCTGGTGTGGGACGTCGAGGACCCCGACGAGCCGGGTCTCTCCGACGAGCACGTGGTCGAGCACCGGCGGCGGATCGCGTTCTACGAGCGGGCCGGAGGGGTGCTGCTGCCCGTGACGGACTACGCACCGCCGCACGGCGACGACCTCGGTGACCACGTGCCCCACCTGCGGCTGATGTGCCTGCCGCTGGCGGGGGACGAGGTGCCCCCGGTGCGCGACGTGCTCCTCGCGGCGATGACGCTGCGCTACGACCTGGACCCGCAGCACCCGGCGGTGCTGCGGGCCCTGGCGAGCATCTCCGCCGGGTCTACGGGGTGATCGTCCCGGCGAGGTCGGCGGCGTCGGCCGGTCGGGTGTGCTTCGCCAGCAGCTCCGTGGCCTCGTCCACCCCCTCGTCGAGGTTCCACAGCAGCACGCCGACGACCTCGGTGCTCGAGAGGTAGTAGGCGACCGCACCGCCCTCGACCTCGTCGACGAAGGTCTCCAGCGAGGAGTCCAGCGTGCCGACGGCCTGGTAGCCCAGGTCGAGGACGTCGGAGTAGAACATCGGCGTGTGGTCGTAGGTCTCCTCCGACCCGGCGAGGATGCGGCCCGCGACCTCGCCCATCGTCGTCGCGTTGTCGACGTGCTCGACCCGCGTGCGGCCCAGGACCGGGTCGGGGTAGGTCGCGACGTCGCCGGCGGCGTACACGTCGGGCGCGGAGGTGCGCAGCCGCTCGTCGACCAGCACTCCCCCGTCCTCGGCGAGGTCCACGACCCCGGCGAGGAAGGAGGTCGCGGGCTCGATGCCCAGCCCGACGACCGCCAGGTCCGCCTCCAGGGTCCCGCCACCCTCCAGCTCCAGTCGTACGCCGTCGGCGGACTCGGCCCCAGCGGCGACCCGGGACCCGCCGCGCACGTCGACGCCGGCGTCGATGAAGCGGCGCTGGAAGTCCTGCGCCAGCGACGGGGGGAACATCGCTCCGCCGAGCACCTCGCCGGGGTGCAGCAACGTCACCCGGCAGCCGTGCTGGACGAGCGCGGCGGCGATCTCGGTGCCGATGTAGCCCCCGCCGACGACCGCGACGTGGGGCCCTCGCCGCCCTCGACCAGCCCGCGCAGGCGCTGGTAGTCGGTGAGCGTGCGGTAGTAGAGCACCCGGTCGCCGGGAGGGAGGCCCTCGATGGTGCGGGGGTGACCGCCGGTGGTGACCAGCAGCTTGTCGTAGCGGACGGTCCGGCCGTCCTCGGTGCGCACCTCGTGCTCGTCCGGGTCGACCGCGACCACGCGTGTCTCGAGGTGCAGCACGGCGTCGGTCTCGCGGACGGTGTCGAGTGCGGTGTTCTCGACGGTGAAGTCGGGGTCGGTCCACAGCTTCTTGGACAGGGCCGGGCGCGGGAAGGGGATCGTCGGCTCCTCGCCGAGGATCGCGATCGACCCGGTGGCGCCCTGGTCGCGGATGCCGTGGGCGGCGGCGTCGGCGGCCATCCCGGCGCCGACGACGACGAACTGGTGGTGCTCGGTGCTCATGCGGTGCTGCCTCCTGCGTGGGGGTCTGGGAGTAGGGCGGGTCAGATGTGCGCGACGGAGCCGGAGTCGACCCGCCAGTTGGAGCCGTTGACGAAGCTGGCGCGCTCGGAGCACAGGAACGCCACGACCGCGGCGACCTCCTCGGGTTCGCCGCGACGGCCCAGCTCCATGTGCGGGCGCTCCTCCTCGAGGAAGCTCTCGACGGCCTCGTCGAAGGAGGTGCCGCGCTCCTCCGCGCGCTTGTCCATCATCGCGTCGGTCATGGGGGTGCGGATGAAGGCCGGGGACACGCAGTTCACGAGCAGTCCCTCGTCGGCGTACGTCTGCGAGAGGCCCTTGGCGAAGGCGAGCACGCCCGCCTTGGCCGCGCAGTAGGGCAGCTCGTCGTCGTAGGGCTGCACCGCGTCCTCGGAGGTGAGGTAGACGACGCGCCCCCAGCCGCCCCGGCGCAGGGACGGCAGCACGGCACGGGTCAGGCGCACCGGTGCCAGCAGGTCGACGGTGAGGGTGTCGACCCAGCCGTCGTCGTCGATCTCGTGGAACTTCCCCTGGGCGCCGGTGACCCCGGCGGCGTGGACGAGGATCGAGAGGCCCTGGTCCCCCGCGACCTCCGCCGCCGCCCTGCCGAGCTCCTGCGCGGCGGCGTCGGTGCTGAGGTCGGCGGCGACCGTGTGCAGACGCGCGGGGTCGGCGCCGAGCTCGGCGGCTGCCTTCTCCAAGGCATCGGCGTCCTGGTCGCTGAGGACGACGGTGGCGCCCTCCTCCAGGAGCAGTCGTGCGGTGTGCCAGCCGATGCCGGAGTCACCGCCCGTGACGAGGGCGGTGCGTCCTGCGAGTCCGAGGTCCATGCAGGCCTTCTGCCCGCTCGGCCGCGTTCCACGTCACCAGGAGGGGTGTCCGCGACCGGGTGGTGTCCCCCCGCGTGGGGAGCGAGGATCCGCGCACGCCACCTCCGGACCTTCGGTGCCTGATTGGTGGGAGCGCCCGCGTGGTGTTGGCTTGACCCATGACGGGTCGGCGCGGCGGGGTGCGAGCCCGGGACGGGGCTGCTGGTGGACCCTGCTGACCTCAACGCCGTCGTGCTCGTCGCCGGTCTCGTGCTGCTGGCGGCGGCGGCTGCGGTGCGCGTCGCTTCCCGTGCCGGCCTGCCCAGCCTGCTGCTCTACCTCGCGATCGGGGTGGCGATCGGCGAGGCCGGTCTGGGCCTGCAGTTCGAGGACGCCGAGCTGACCCAGCTCATCGGCAACCTCGCTCTGGCGGTCATCCTGGCCGAGGGTGGGCTGAGCACCGACTGGTCCTCGGTGCGACCCGTGGCGCCGATGGCGGCGGTCCTCGCGACCGTGGGCGTCTTCGCCAGCGTCGCCGTGACCACGGGTGCGGTCTTCTGGCTGCTCGACGTGGACCTGCGCACGGCCATCGTGCTGGGAGCGGTGGCCTCCTCGACCGACGCCGCGGCCGTCTTCTCGGTGCTGCGGTCCATGCCGTTGCGCACGCGGCTGCGCGGTCTGGTCGAGGCCGAGTCCGGCTTCAACGACCCGCCGGTGATCATCCTGGTCACGGTCGTCACCTCCGACGCGTGGGGCAGCTCGAGCCCGTGGTCCCTGGTGGGCCAGATCGGCTACCAGCTGGTGGTCGGGGTGCTGGTCGGCGGTGCGGTCGGCTACCTCGGCGCCCGGACGCTGGCCCGCGCGGCGCTGCCGTCCTCGGGCCTCTACCCGCTCGCGGTCCTCGCCCTGTGCTTCGTCGCCTACGCCACCTCCGGCCTCATCGCCGGCAGCGCCCTCATGGCGATCTATGTCGCAGGGCTGGTCCTCGGCAACACCCACCTGCCCCACCGCACCACGACGGAGGGCGTCGCTGAGTCGCTGGCCTGGCTGGCCCAGATCGGCCTCTTCGTCCTGCTGGGACTGCTCGCGAGCCCCGCCCGGCTCCTGGACGCGCTGCCCACGGCGCTGCTCGTGGGGGCCGCGCTCACCCTGGTCGCGCGACCGATCTCGGTGGCGCTGTGCCTCACGCCCTTCCGGGTCCCTTGGCGCGACCAGGTCTTCGTCTCGTGGGCCGGGCTGCGGGGGGCGGTGCCGATCGTGCTGGCGACCATCCCGATGAGCCTGGGACTGCCCGGGGCCACCCGGATCTTCGACGTCGTCTTCCTGCTGGTCGTGATCTTCACGCTGGTCCAGGGGCCGACCCTGCCCTGGGTCGCGCGGCGCACCGGCGCCGTGCGGCCCGGCCAGTCGCGCAGCCTGCGCGTGGAGTCCTCCCCGCTCGACGACGTCGACGCGGTCCTGCTCCAGGTCAGCATCCCCGAGGGATCGCGGCTGGCCGGCGTCGAGGTCCGTGAGCTGCGGCTCCCGCCGGGGTCCGGGGTCAGCCTCGTGCTGCGCGAGGGTCAGGTGTTCGTCCCCGACCTCTCCACCGGGCTGCGGGTGGGCGACCACGCCCTGGTGGTCACCGACCGCCGGCTCGTCGACCAGGTGCAGCGACGGATCAGGGCCGTCGGCGAGCACGGTCGGCTCGCCGGCTGGGTCGACCACCTCGGCGAGGAGCGCGCCCCGCGACGTCCGGGCGACGAGCGGTCCGGCTGAGGGCGGGTACGACGGCGTCGTACGCCGTGTAGGGGCGACACGACCGAAGATCGTCCTGTCGGACATTCGACTAGCAGGAAATCCTCTGGCACCCTGGAGCGCATGAGCATCGAGACCTCCATCGCCACCCTGGTCGAGGGCGAGACGGGCCAGCCCTACCCCTACCGGCGCACCGAGCTGGTCGAGCCCGACTGGACCCGCTTCCCGGGGTGGAAGGACGTCACGGTCGAGGAGTGGGAGTCGGTGCAGTGGCAGCGCAGCCACTGCGTCAAGAACCTCAAGCAGCTGCGCGAGGTCGTCGGCGACCTGCTCGACGAGCGGTTCTATGCCGACCTCGAGCGCGACCAGGCCGAGCGCGCCACGATGTCGATGCTCGTGCCGCCGCAGATGCTCAACACGATGGCGCCGCACGTCACCCCGCGCGGCGCCGGCAGCCTGACCGACGCCTTCTACGCCGACCCCGTGCGCCACTACATGCTGCCGGTCTTCTCCGACCGTCGCACCGACTGGCCCAGCCACCCCTACGCCACGCGCGACAGCCTGCACGAGCACGACATGTGGGCGGTGGAGGGCCTGACCCACCGCTACCCCACCAAGGTGCTCGCCGAGCTGCTGCCGACCTGCCCGCAGTACTGCGGCCACTGCACCCGCATGGACCTGGTCGGCAACTCCACCCCGGTCGTGGAGAAGCTCAAGCTGACCGGCAAGCCCAACGACCGGCTCACCGCGATGCTGGACTACCTGCGCCGCACCCCCTCGGTGCGCGACGTGGTGGTCTCGGGCGGCGACGTGGCCAACATGCCCTGGCCCCGCCTCGAGGCGTTCCTGACCGAGCTGATGACGGTGGAGAACATCCGCGACATCCGGCTGGCCACCAAGGCTCTGGTCGGCATGCCCCAGCACTGGCTCCAGCCCGACGTCGTCGAGGGCGTCGGCCGGGTCGCCACCATGGCCCGCGAGCGCGGGGTCAACCTGGCGATGCACACCCATGCCAACCACGCGCAGTCGATCACCCCCCTCGTGGCCGAGGGCGCCAAGGCGATGCTCGACGCCGGCCTCCGCGACGTGCGCAACCAGGGGGTCCTGCTCAACGGCGTCAACGCCGACCCGCACGCCCTGCTCGACCTGTGCTTCTCGCTGCTCGACGGCGCGCAGATCATGCCGTACTACTTCTACATGTGCGACATGATCCCGTTCTCGGAGCACTGGCGGGTCTCGGTCGCCGACGCCCAGCGCCTCCAGCACCACATCATGGGCTACCTGCCGGGCTACGCGACCCCGCGCATCGTCTGCGACGTCCCCTTCGTCGGCAAGCGCTGGGTCCACCAGCTCGCGGGCTACGACACCGAGCGCGGCATCTCGCACTGGACCAAGAACTACCGGACCTCCATCGAGGCCGGCGACCCGGACGCGCTGAACCGCACCTACACCTACTACGACCCGATCCACACCCTGCCCGCCGAGGGCCAGGCCTGGTGGGAGCAGCACGGCCGGCTCGACGAGTCCGCGCTCAAGGCCGCCGAGGTGGCCGAGGCGTCCCGGCGCACGGCGGCGCTCCAGGCCTGGTGAGGCTGCGGCCGGTCGTGGGGGCTACTCCCCCGTGACCGGCCGGTTCTCGTAGTACGTGGAGAGCACGATCGTCGTGCGGGTCGAGACGTTGGCGGCGGCCCGGATGCGCGCGAGCAGGTCCTCGAGCGCGGCCGGCGAGGTGGAGCGGACCTTGAGCACGTAGGACTCCTCCCCCGCGACCGACCAGCACGACTCGATCTCGGGCACGTGCTCGAGCCGGGCGGCGCAGTCGTCGGGCTGGGAGGGGTCCATCGGGCGGATGGAGATGAACGCCGTGAGGGGCAGCCCGATCTCGGCGTGGTTGATCGTGGCGCCGTACCCCTGGATCAGGCCGCGCTGCTCCAGCCGCTTGACCCGCTGGTGCACCGCCGAGGTGGACAGGCCGGTGGCCTTGCCGAGGTCGGTGAAGGACATCCGGCCGTCGGTGGCGAGCAGCTGCAGGATCTTGCGGTCGGTGGACTCCACGGCGGACTGGCTCACGCGCGACAGCCTAGGGGGCGCGACGCCCTAGGGTGGCCGCGTGCCGAGAACCGACCGCCTCATGCTCCTGGACACCGCCTCGATGTACTTCCGGGCCTTCTTCGGGGTGCCGGAGATCCTGGCCGCCGACGGCACGCCGGTCAACGCGGTCCGCGGCCTGCTGGACTTCATCTCGCGCCTGGTCGAGCAGTACGAGCCGACCGAGCTGGTCTGCTGCTGGGACGAGGACTGGCGACCGCAGTGGCGGGTCGACCTCGTCCCGACCTACAAGTCCCACCGCGTGGTGGAGGTGGTCGACGCCGGGCCGGACGTCGAGGAGGTCCCCGACCCGCTCGAGGTGCAGGTCCCGATCATCCTGGAGGTGCTCGAGGCGCTCGGCATCGCCGTCGTGGGCGCCCCCGAGGCCGAGGCCGACGACGTGATCGGCACGCTGGCCACGGACGCCGGGCTCCCGGTCGACATCGTCACCGGCGACCGCGACCTCTTCCAGCTCGTCGACGACGCGGCCGAGGTCCGGGTGCTCTACATCGCCCGCGGCGTGGGCAACCACGAGCGCGTGACCGAGGAGTGGGTGCGGGAGAAGTACGCCGTCGAGGCCCGCCAGTACGCCGACTTCGCCACCCTGCGCGGGGACACCTCCGACGGACTGCCCGGCGTGAAGGGGGTCGGGGAGAAGACCGCCGCCACGCTGCTGCAGCGCTTCGAGCACCTCGACGGCATCGTCGCCGCCGCGGCCGACCCCGCTGCCGAGATGGCCCCGGGGGTCCGGGCCAAGGTCCAGGCCTCGGCCGACTACCTCGCCGTCGCGCCCGAGGTCGTCGCCGTACGCCGCACCCTCGACGTCCCGCGCACCGGTTTCACCCTCCCCCAGGAGCCCGCGGACCCGGCGCGGCTCGCGGCGCTCGCGGCCGAGCGGAACCTCGAGGGCCCGGTGGAGAGGCTCCTCACGGTCCTGGGCGGCCGGTAGCCACCCGTTCGGGTCGGGGCTGAGCCGGCAGGACCCGTAGCGTCGGGACCATGACTCGGATCGCTGTCGTCGGAGGCCACGGACAGGTGGCCAAGCACCTCCTCATCGCCCTGCGCCGCTCGGAGCACACCCCGGTCGCGCTGGTGCGTCGCGAGGAGTACCGCGAGGAGCTCGAGGGCCTCGGGGCGGAGGTGCGGATGCTGGACATCGAGGCCCAGGACGCCACCGGCTTCGCCGCGGCCTTCGAGGGCTGCGACGCCGTGGTCTTCGCCGCCGGCGGTGGTGCCGACGGCGACATCGAGCGCAAGCGCACCGTGGACCTCGAGGGGTCGCTGAAGTCGATCGAGGGGGCCCAGCAGGCCGGCATCCGCCGCTTCGTGCAGGTCTCGGCGATCGGAGTGGACAACCCGGTCCCGGAGGACACCGAGCCGGTGTGGCGCGCCTACGTCGAGGCCAAGCGCGACGCCGACGCGGCGCTGCGCGACTCCGGACTCGACTGGACGATCATCCGCCCCGGCCGGCTCACCGACGAGCCCGCCCGCGACGCGGTGACCCTGGCCGAGGACGTCGAGCCGGGCGAGATCAGCCGCGCCGACGTCGCCGCCGTCCTGGCCGCCGTCCTCGACGAGCCCGCCACCATCCGTCGCCAGCTCGACCTGGTCAACGGCACCCACCGGGTCGCCGACGCCGTCGCCGCCCTGGTCTGACCGTCCCTCGCCCGGCCCTACTCGGCCAGCCCGGACATCGCGACGACCCCGCGGCGCAGGCGCTCGACGACCTCGCGGGCGGTGTGGCGCAGCGGGGAGTCGCCGGCCGCGTCGGCGACCTGGCCGGCGAGGTCGAGCAGCTGCTTCATCCAGCGCACGAAGTCACCGGCCGACAGCTCGGTCTCGGCCAGGACCTCGTCGAGGTCGTCGCCCTCGCACCACTTGTAGGCCACCCAGGCAAACCCGAGGTCGGGCTGGCGCAGGAAGTCGAGCCGGTTCTCCTTCTCCAGGCGGTCCAGCTCGCCCCACAACCGGATCGTCGCGCCGATCGCCTCCTTCGTCGCGCCGCCGGGCACTCGGGGCGAGCGGGCGTCGTCAGGGCGGCGCGCCTCGAAGCACAGCGTCGAGAGGGCCGCGGCGAGGCCGGGCGCGTCCAGTCCCTCCCAGAGGCCGCGGCGGATGCACTCGGCCGCGACCAGGTCGAGCTCGGAGTAGAGCCGGCGCAGGTGCTGGCCCTCGACGGTCACCCGGGTGTCGTCGCCGTCGGGGGTGAGGTAGCCGAGCGAGGTCAGCACGTCGCAGACCCGGTCGAACTGCCGGGCGACGGTGTTGGTGCGGTTCTCGACGCGACGGCGCAGCGTGGCGGCGTCCTTGTCGAGCTTGTGCCAGCGCTCGGCCCAGCGGGCGTGGTCCTCGCGGTCCGGACAGCCGTGGCACGGGTGCGCCTTGAGCTGCCGGCGCAGGTCGGCGACCTCCTGCTCCCACGCGGCCGGCTGCGTCGTACGACGGCTGGGACCGCCCTTGCGGGGCGGGAGGTCCCGTGTGCGGTCCCGCAGCTGGGCGGCCAGGTCGCGGCGCATCTGGGCGTTGCGGGGGTTGAAGGTCTTCGGTACGCGCATCCGGGTCACCGCCTCGACCGGGACCGGGAAGTCGATCATCGCCAGGCGGCGCGCCTGCCGCTCAAGGGTGACGACGTAGGGGCGCGGACCCTCGGGCGACCAGCCGGGGTCGATGACCACGGCGTACCCGCTGAACTTGCCGGTGGGGACCTCGATGACGTCCCCGGGCTTGAGGAGCCTGAGCGAGGCGATGGCCTCCTGGCGCTGGTCCTCCTTGCGCTGGCGGCTGGCACCCTTCTCGACCTGGCTGATCCGGCGTCGCAGCTCGGCGTACTCCAGGAAGTCGCCCTGGTCGCAGGTCGCGGCCTCGGCGTACCCGTCGAGCGCCTCCTCGGCCTTGCGCAGCTGCCGGGCCAGCCCGACCACGGCCTTGTCGGCCTGGAACTGGGCGAAGGACTGCTCCAGCAGCTCACGCGCGACGACCCGGCCGAACTGGTCGACGAGGTTGACCGCCATGTTGTAGCTGGGGCGGAAGGAGGAGCGGAGCGGGTAGGTGCGGGTCGAGGCGAGGCCGGCGAGCTCGCGCGGGTCCGTGCCGGGCTGCCACATCACGACGCCGTGGCCCTCGGTGTCGAGACCGCGGCGCCCGGCGCGACCGGTGAGCTGGGTGTACTCCCCCGGCGTGATGTCGGCGTGCGTCTCGCCGTTCCACTTCGAGAGCTTCTCGATGACGACGGTGCGCGCGGGCATGTTGATGCCCAGCGCCAGGGTCTCGGTGGCGAAGACGACCTTGCACAGGCCGCGGACGTAGAGCTCCTCGACGATCTGCTTGAACGCCGGCAGCATGCCCGCGTGGTGGGCCGCGATGCCGCGGGTCAGGCCGTCGAGGAAGTCGTGGTAGCCCAGGACGTGCAGGTCCTCGCGGGAGAGGTGCTTGGTGGCGTCCTCGACGAAGGCGAAGATCTCGTCGCGCTCTTCGGGATCGGTCAGCCGGATGCCCGCTGCCAGGCACTGGGTGACCGCGGCGTCGCAGCCGACCCGGCTGAAGACGAAGACGATCGCCGGCAGCAGGCCGTCGCGCTCGAGCCGGTCGATGACCTCGGGGCGGCTGGCCACCCAGACGCGGCGGCCGTTGCCCGACTGCGCGGCCGGTCGCCGCGGGCCCTTGCGGTCGCGCGGGCTGCGCCGGTCGCGGATCCGCGAGGCTGCCCAGTCGTCGCGGGCGACCTTGAGCAGCTCCTCGTTGACCGGGGCTCCCTCCTTGACGAAGCCGGCAGCGGCGTCGACGTCGGAGGAGGCGAAGAGGTCCAGCAGCCGTCGGCCGACCATGACGTGCTGGAAGAGCGGCACCGGTCGGCGCTCCTCCACGATGGTCGAGGTGTCCCCGCGCACGGTCTCCAGCCACTCGCCGAACTCCTCGGCGTTGGAGACCGTGGCCGACAGGGCGACCAGGCCCACCGACTCCGGCAGGTGGATGATCACCTCCTCCCACACCGCCCCGCGGCTGCGGTCGGCGAGGTAGTGCACCTCGTCCATCACCACGAAGCCGAGGCGGTCCAGGGTCCGGGAGCCGGCGTAGAGCATGTTGCGCAGCACCTCGGTGGTCATGACGACCACCGAGGCCTCCCCGTTGACGGTGTTGTCGCCGGTCAGCAGCCCGACCTCGTCGGGGCCGTAGCGGGCCACCAGGTCGGCGTACTTCTGGTTCGACAGCGCCTTGATCGGGGTCGTGTAGAAGGCCTTGCGGCCCTGGGAGAGCGCGAGGTGGATGGCGAACTCCCCCACCACCGTCTTGCCCGAGCCGGTCGGCGCCGCCACGAGCACGCCGCGGCCGTCCTCGATGTCCTTGCATGCCTGGATCTGGAACTCGTCCAGGGGGAAGCGGTAGAGCTCGCGGAAGTCGGCGAGGACCGGGTGCTCCTGGGCGCGCCGGAACCGCGCATAGCGCTCGGCGGGGGTCGGCTCGTCGACGGGGTGGCTCACGCCTCCAACCTACGGGGCCGTGGTGGGCGGCGGCGCGAGGACCTGCAGGGCGCCCGGCACGCACTCGACGGTGAGCGGCAGCGCACCGAAGCGCTCGCCGTCGGCGTACGTCGTGATGCCGGGCGCGGCGATGCTGACCCGTCGCACGCGGTGGTGCCGGTAGGCCGGGTGCGTGGTGTGGGTGCCGGTGAAGAGCCGGGGGTAGGTGCGCACGAGCTCGGCCTTGCCCATCGGGCCGATCACCACGACGTCGAGCAGCCCGTCGTCGAGGACGGCGCCCTCGGTCATCCGCAGGCCCCCGCCGTACGACGGGCCGTTGCCGACCGCGACCATCATCGCCTCGAGCGTGACCTGCTCGCCGTCGAGGTCGAGGGTGTAGCGGATCGGGGTGAAGGTACGCAGGGCGGCGACGGTGGCGATGTTGTAGCGCATCTGGCCACGCGGGCGGGTCATCGCGTTGGCCCGCTCGTTGACCACCGCGTCGAAGCCGGCCGCCAGCACCGTCACGAACCACCGGTCGCCGGACCGGGCCAGGTCGATGGTGCGTCGACGTCCCGACCGGAGCGCCTCGAGGGCGAGGTGCGTGGCCTCGGCCGGGTCGCGGCGCGGCAGGTCGAGGTAGCGCGCGACGTCGTTCCCCGTCCCGGCAGGTACGACGCCGAGCGCCGTCCCGGTACCGGCCAGCGCCTGCACGGCCAGGTGCACCAGCCCGTCGCCGCCGCAGACCAGCAGCGCGTCGACCCTGTCTCCTCCGGCCGGGGCGACCGCGTCCCGTGCGAGCCCGGCCGCCTCCGCGGCGTCGCGTCCCACCAGGTCGAGCACCTCGAGGTCGGTGCCGCGCAGCACGTCGAGAGCCGCGGCCCGACCGCGCGCGCCGCGCCCCTTGCCGGAGGTCGGGTTGGTCAGCAGCGCGACGCGGGTCACGAGGTCGAAACTAGCGGTCCTCGGCCCGGATCGAGGCTCAGCGACCCCGGCGGCTCGCCGCGCGCTCCTCGCCGATCCGCAGCAGGACGCTCCAGTCGTCGGCGGAGGCACCCACGGCCTTGGACAGCCGCGCCACCGCGTCGAGCACGCGCCCCGCGGTCATGTCGCGGCCCGGGATGGCCAGGGTCAGCCGGCCCTCCGGGCCGTCGGGCACCGGGTGCCGCACGCACAGCACCTGCCCGTGCCGCCAGGCCTGGTGCGCACGGGTGCGGGTGGCGTCGTCGACCACGGGCACCGGGAACGCCTCGTCGACCGCCAGGAGGTCGCAGGCGAGGTCCGGGTGCCCGGGGCTGTACAGCAGGCCGGAGACGAGGTGCCCCGAGCGCAGCCCCGACTCCGAGGTCCAGGTGACCTCGCCGGTCCCGAGCCACTCGGGCAGGTCGAACGGGTCGACCTCGTCGAGGTGCGGGGGTGCTCCCGTCACAGGACGGGCCTCACAGGACGGAGGCCTCGTCGGGCGAGAGCCCGGCGAACGGCTTGTTCCGCTCCTTACGCCGGTCGTTGAAGCGCGCGATGACCTCGGCGATGAAGAAGAGGACGACCATCGGGACGGCCATGAAGGTCATGGTGAACGGGTCGGCGGAGGGAGTGGCCACCGCGGCGAAGACGAACAGACCGATGACGATCCAGGGCCGGTGCTCGGCCAGCTGGCGGCCCTTGACGACGCCGGCGAGGTTGAGCAGCACCACGAAGACGGGGATCTCGAAGGCGATGCCGAAGACGAGCAGGGTGCGGGTGAAGAACTGCAGGTAGCCCTGGAACTCCAGGATGTTGGTGATGCCGTCGGGGTTGAAGCCGATGAGGATCTCAAGGCCCTTGGGCAGCGTGACGTAGCCCAGCCAGATGCCGACCGCGAACAGCGGCGTCGCCACGGCAGCGAAGATCCGCGTCCACTTCTTCTCGTGCGGGTGCAGCCCCGGCATGATGAACGCCCAGATCTGGTAGAGCCAGACCGGGGCCGTCACCACGAGCGCCGCGAAGCCGCAGAGCTTGAGGTAGAGCATCAGGCCGCCGCCGGCTCCGCTGGTGGTCGCCAGGGTCTCCTGGTCGGGCAGCCGCGCCACGGCCTGCTCGTAGGGGCCGTAGACGAGGTCGAAGAGCTGGTCGAAGAAGAGCAGCGACACCGCGAGGGCGACGACGACCGTCAGCGCGACCTTGAGGATGCGGGCGCGGAGCTCGCGCAGGTGGTCGCTGAGGGCCATCCGCCCGTCGGGGCCGACGGGGTGGTGGGGCTTGCCGACGAAGAGGCCGACGACGCCCGCCATGCGGGCCATCCGGGCCTAGCCGCGCTGGTCGGGGTGGGGCTCGCCGACGATGGGCGAGTCCGCCTTGGTCTCCTCGGCCAGCGAGGTCGGCGGGAGCTCGGCCGGCGCCGCGGGGCCCTCGTCGTCCTTGTCGTCGTCCTTGAGGCCCTTGGTCTCGGCCTTGAAGATCCGCAGTGCCTGACCGGTGCCGCGGGCGAGGTCGGGGAGCTTGGCCGCGCCGAAGACGAGGATGACGATGGCGAGGATGACGAGCCACTCCGCGCCCTGGGGCATGGCGATCAGCGAGTACATGCGAGGCACTGCCTTCTGGTCGAGGGTGCGGGGCCGGACGGCTCCGCCACGAACTCCTAGGAGTCTACGTGTTGTTCGGAGTAGAGGCCGAGAGCGGATCGAGCTGCGGCGCGGAAAGAATCGGTGAACTCCGCGGGACGCACGACGCTGGCGTGCGGGGCCAGCCGGAGCAGCAGCCGGTTGAGCCAGCGCACGTCGGCGACCCTCAGGTCGACCTCGAGGGCCTCCTCGGAGACCTCCCTGGTCGCCAGCACCGGGTAGTAGTCGACGACCCAGCGGGCCTGGCGGTCCAGCAGCAGCGTCACCAGCACGGTCTCGTCCTCCCCGAGCAGCCCGGCGTCGAGATCGCGCGGCGCGGGCGGCTCGGTGGCCACGGGGGTGTCGAGCACCTCGGCCTCGGTGACCCGGTCCAGCCGGAAGAGCCGCGGGGCGGAGGCGCGGTGGCACCAGGCGTCGAGGTAGGCGTAGCCCTGACCGGCGCGTCCCCCGTCCTGCGCGCGCACGACCCGGTGCGGGTCGACGACCCGCTCGGTCTCCTCGTCGCGGCTGGGGACGACGTAGCGCAGCCGCACCTGGCGCCCGGCGTCGGCGGCCTCCTGCAGCCGGCGTGCCAGCAGGGCCACGTCGGCGTCCTCGACGCCCTGGCCGGGATCGATCTGGGCGACGCCACCGTGGGCCGCGGCGGCCTCGAGCTTGGCCAGCGCACGGTCGAGCACCTCCCGGGTGCCGTGCGTCGTGCCGGCGCTGTTGCGCAGCGCACGCAGGGCGACGATGATCGCGCTGGCCTCCGTAGGCGTCAGCCGCAGCGGCCGGGCGAGGTAGTCGGCGTTCGAGACTCGGATGACCCCGTCGCCCTCGGGCTCCTCGAGCGCGTCGAGGTCGACGTCGATCAGGTCGTCGGGGTAGCCACCGGGCAGCCCGCACATGAGCAGGACCTTGAGGTCCTTGAGCAGCTGCTTCGGGGTGGTCCCGAGGGTGCGGGCGGCCTCGTCGAGGTGCACGGTCCCGCGCGCGTGGAGGTAGGGCACGAGCATGAGCAGCCGCGCCACCTGGTCGCGCGCCCCGGGGCCGGGAGAGGCGGCGGAGGGTCCGGCCGGGCTCACGCGGACTCCCCCACGACGGCCTGCAGACGGCGTACGACCTCGGCGCGGAGGGTGGCCGGCTCCTCCACGAGGACCGCGTCGCCGTGGGTCAGGACCTCCTCGACCAGGCCCTGGGACTCGCGGGTCACGCGGACGCGGTCCCAGCGGGTGCGGTCGTCGGGGCCGGGGACGTCCTCCTCGACGCTGTCGGCGCCACGGCGCAGCAGCACGCCGGCCCCGCGCCGCACGAGCAGCGACGCCTGCTGGTGCACGGGCTGGGGCGCGAGCCGTCGGGCGAGCGCCGAGACGTCGGTGCCCGGCGGCACGTCGTACGCCGCAGGCGGACCGTCGGGACGCGCCTCGCCCTGCACCCGGGACAGCCGGAAGACCCGCTCCTCGCCCCGGTCGGTGTCGAGGCCCACGACGTACCAGCGACCCGCGTAGCGGGTGACGCCCCAGGGCTGCAGGTGCCGGGTCGTGGTCTCGGTGCCCTGGGCGGTGCGGTAGTCGAAGGCCACCGGACGGCGCTCCTGCACGGCCTCCCAGAAGACGTCGAAGGCCGGCTCCTCGGCCGCCAGCCGCGGCTCGACGATGTCGAGGGCCGCGGTGTCGACCGGGACCCCGAGGGCGGTGAGCTTGCGGACCGCGTCGGTGGTGGCCTCGGCGAGCTTCGCGTGCTGCCACACGCGCGTGGCCAGACCGATCACCGATGCCTCGTCGGGGGTGAGGTCGATGTCGGGCAGCGCCAGGTCGTCGGGACGGATGCGGTAGCCCGGCTCGTCGTCGAAGTAGGCGTCGATCTGGCCGATCTCGACCGGCACACCGAGGCTGCGCAGCTCGTCCTTGTCGCGCTCGAACATCTTCTCGAACGCCTCGTCGGAGGATCCGGGGTAGATCATCTCCCGGATGCGCCCCTTGGGGACGTAGTGCCGCTGGACGAGCAGCATGATGAGCAGGTTCATCAGCCGCTCGCTCTTGCGGACGCTCATCTGCGGGTCAGGACTCCTCGTCGGAGGGGCTCTCGCTGACCGCCGGCGACGGGGTCGCGGCATCGGTCGGCGACACCTCGGCCGACGGGCTGCCGGACGGGTCGGGCGAGGGGCTGGCCGACGGCGACTCCTCCTCGGCGGGCTCCGGGGCGACCGGCTCGGGAGCGCGGCCCAGCACGTCGATGACGAAGTAGATCGTGTCGGTGCCGCTGATCTTGGCGCCCTCGTTGCCCTCGGCGCCGTAGCCCAGGCGCGGCGGGACGGCGATGACGACCCGGCTGCCGACGGTCTTGCCGACCAGCGCCTGCTGCCAGCCCTCGACCAGGCCGGAGAGGCTCTGCACGAGCGGCTGGCCGTCGAAGCTGGTGTCGAAGGGCTTGGGCTTGGCGTAGACCTGGCCGAGGTAGTCGACCATCACCACGTCGGAGGCCCTGATCTCCTCGCCGTCACCCTCGACCAGGGTCTGCACCTGGAGCTGGCCGGTGGGCTGCGGACGGCCCATGAAGCGCATCGCCTCGGGGCGGCCGTCCTCGCCGAGGACCAGGTCGGGGGCGAAGCCGGTGCCCTCCTCGACGAAGGGCTCCTCGATCGGGGTGGGGCCGAGCACGTCGACGACGATCAGCAGCGGGTCGGCGTTGGACACCCCGATGGTCGGGTTGCCGATCTCGCCGAAGACCTCCTCGGCGGAGACGCTGGTCACCACGCGCGAGCCCACGGTGGCGCCGACCACGGGGTCGGTCAGCGCCTCGGGGAGCTCGGCGTTGGCGAGGTCGAGCGCCTCGGGCAGCGCGGTGTACGTCGACAGCGCCTCGGACTGGTCGAACCCGTTGCCGATCCAGTAGTGCACCAGGGCGGTGCCGTCCTCGGGGATCTCGGGGCCGTCGCCGGTCACGAGCGTCTCGGACTCCGCGTCACCCGCGGTGTAGTCCTCGGGCCACTCCACGACCGGGGGCTCCCCCACCTCTCCGGTGACCTCCACCTCGGCCAGGCCCGCGCCGGAGCCGTCGTCCTCGTCCGAGCCGCAGGCGGCCAGGGCGGGCAGGAGCAGGGCGGGGGCGACCAGCAGGGCCAGCGGTCGGCGTACGCGTCGAGGCACCGGGATTCCTTCGGGAGGGCAGCAGAGCAACCGGAACCCTACGTCACATGCTGTCGATGAGCCGCTGCACCCGCTCGTCGTACGCGCGGAAGGGGTCCTTGCACAGGACGGTGCGCTGGGCCTGGTCGTTGAGCTTGAGGTGCACCCAGTCGACGGTGAAGTCGCGGCGGCGCTCCTGGGCCTTGCGGATGAACTCCCCGCGCAGCCGGGCCCGGGTGTCCTGCGGCGGCACGGACTTGGCCTCGAAGGTCTTCAGGTCGCTGGTGACCCGGGTGACCAGGCCGCGCTTCTCGAGCAGGTAGTAGAGGCCGCGGCCGCGGTGGATGTCGTGGTAGGCCAGGTCGAGCTGGGCGATCCGGGCGTGGCCCAGGGGCAGTCCGTGCTTGGCGCGGTAGGCGTCGATCAGCTTCCACTTGATGACCCAGTCGATCTCCTTGTCGACCAGGCCGAGGTCGTCGGACTCCACGGCCTTCAGCCCGCGCTCCCACAGGTCCAGCGCCTGCTCGATGACCGGGGTGGAGATCTGGCGGCGGTCCACGAAGTCGCGGGCCTTGGCGAGGTACTCGCTCTGGATCTCCAGCGCGCTGGCCTCGCGACCGTTGGCCAGCCGGACCTTGCGGCGACCGGTCGTGTCGTGGCTGATCTCGCGGATGGCGCGGATGGGGTTCTCCATGGTGAGGTCGCGCATCACCACGCCCTCCTCGATCATCCGCAGCACCAGGTCGGCGGAGGCCACCTTGAGCAGAGTGGTCGTCTCGCTCATGTTGGAGTCGCCGACGATGACGTGCAGGCGGCGGTACTTCTCGGCGTCCGCGTGCGGCTCGTCGCGGGTGTTGATGATCGGGCGGCTGCGCGTGGTGGCGCTGCTGACGCCCTCCCAGATGTGCTCGGCGCGCTGGCTGACGCTGTAGCCGGCGCCGCGCGGGGTCTGGGTGACCTTGCCGGCGCCGACGATGATCTGCCGGGTCACCAGGAACGGGATGAGGACGTCGGCGAGCTTGCTGAACTCGCCGTTGCGCGAGACGAGGTAGTTCTCGTGGCAGCCGTAGGAGTTGCCGGCGGAGTCGGTGTTGTTCTTGAACAGGTAGATCTCACCGGCGATGCCCTCGTCGTGCAGCCGCTGCTCGGCGTCGAGCAGTAGCCCCTCGAGGATCCGCTCCCCCGCCTTGTCGTGGGTGACGAGGTCGACGATGTCGTCGCACTCGGGCGTGGCGTACTCCGGGTGGCTGCCCACGTCGAGGTAGAGCCGCGCACCGTTGCGCAGGAAGACGTTGCTGCTGCGGCCCCAGCTCACGACCTTGCGGAACAGGTAGCGCGCGACCTCGTCGGGACTCAGCCGGCGCTGGCCCTTGAACGTGCACGTGACGCCGTACTCGTTCTCGATCCCGAAGATCCGACGGTCCATGACCCAACACTACGGGTCGAGCGGTCGCCCCGGACGCGATTGCGGCCGGGGCGGCGGGTCACCCCGGCGGGGCGACCGGCGGCTCGTCACCACCGACGGGACCCGCGGGAGGGACGTCGGTGCCGGCCGTCGCAGCAGCCGCCTGCTCGCGCCGGCCGAGCACGGCCTCGAGCCGCTCCGGCCGGAGCCGGGCGAACTTGCGCGGCTGCACGCGGGTGCGGTCCAGGACCGCCACCTCGAGGTCCTCGGCCGGGATGACCCGGTCCTCGGTCTCGGTGTGGCCCAGGGCCGCCACGGCCAGGCGCAGCGCCTCCTCGAGCGAGGAGCCCTCGGTGTAGTGGTCCTTCAGGTAGCCCGCCACGACCTCGGCCGCGCCCCCCATGACGGCGTACCCGTGCTCGTCGGCCACCTGTCCGTCGTAGGTGAGGCGGTAGATCTGGTCGTCGGCGGCGGCCGCTCCGATCTCGGCGACGAAGATCTCGACCTCGTAGGGCTTCTCGCCGCCGGAGGAGAAGATCGTGCCAAGGGTCTGCGCGTAGGCGTTGGCCAGGCCGCGACCGGTGACGTCGCGGCGGTCGTAGGCGTAGCCGCGCATGTCGGCCAGCCGGACCCCGGCGATGCGGAGGTTCTCGAACTCGTTGTAGCGACCGACCGCGGCGAAGGCGATCCGGTCGTAGATCTCGGAGACCTTGTGCAGCGCCTGGGAGGGGTTCTCGGAGGCGAAGAGCACGCCGTCGGCGTACTGCACCGCCACGACCGAGCGGCCGCGCGCGATGCCCTTGCGCGCGAAGTCCGCCCGGTCCTTCATCAGCTGCTCGGGCGAGACGTAGAACGGGGTGCTCATGCCTGACCTCCCTCGGTCCGACCCGGGTTCAGAGGGGCGTGCGGTCCGCCGGGCCGGTTCATCCGGCCCGCGACGACCTGCTCGGCGAGGTCACCGACGACCTCCTGGGTCAGGCGCTGGCCACCGTCGGCGGTGATCACGTGGACGATGGGGAAGATCCGCCGGGTGACGTCCGGCCCGCCCGTGGCGGAGTCGTCGTCGGCGGCGTCGTAGAGCGCCTCCAGCGCCACCGTCACGGCGTCGTCCTGCGAGAGGTCGGCGCGGTAGAGCTTCTTGAGCGAGCCACGGGCGAAGAGCGAGCCGGAGCCCACGGCGTGGTAGCCGGTCTCCTCGTAGCGCCCGCCGGTGACGTCGTAGGAGAAGATCCGACCCGCGACCCGGTCGTGGTCGTAGCCGGCGAAGAGCGGGACCACCGCCAGGCCCTGCATCGCCATGCCGAGGTTGCCGCGGATGATCGTGGAGAGCCGGTTGGCCTTGCCGTCGAGCGAGAGCGTGATGCCCTCGATCTTCTCGTAGTGCTCGAGCTCGGTCTGGAACAGCCGGACGAGCTCGATGGCCAGGCCCGCGGTGCCGGCGATGCCGGCGGCGGAGAACTCGTCGGTCGGGAAGACCTTCTCGATGTCGCGGCTGGCGATGATGTTGCCCATCGTCGCGCGGCGGTCACCGGCCAGAAGCACGCCGCCGGGGAACGCCACCGCGACGATCGTCGTGCCGTGCGGCGCGAGGTCGGCGGCGTTGCCCTGCGGCACCGTGCGGCGACCCGGCAGCAGGTCGGGGGCCTGGGCTGCGAGGAAGTCGCTGAAGGAGGAGGAGCCGGGCTGGAGGAAGGACGCGGGCAGGCGCGGGTCGCTCACTGTCCGCCCTTCTGGATGAAGGACTTCACGAAGTCCTCGGCGTTGGACTCCAGCACGTCGTCGATCTCGTCGAGGATGTCGTCGACCTCGCTGTCGAGGGCCTCCTTGCGCTCCGCGACGTCGGTCTCGGGGGCTGTCTCGACGGCCTCCTCGGTCTCGGAGTTGCGCCGGGGCTGCTTCTGCTCCTGTGCCATGCCTCCGACCCTAGCGACACCACCGAGGTGAGGGCGCGGAAGTGACCGCTCGGCGGTGCGAAAGTGACCGCTCGAGGGTGCGGACGTGACCGCTCGGCCGTCAGCGGGTGAGGGCGACGAAGAGCTCCTCGGCGCTGGTGCACCGGTCGAAGAGCTCCCCGACGTGGGCCTCGGAGCCCCGCAGCGGGTCGATGGTCGGCACGCGCTGCAGCGACTCGCGGCCGGGCAGGTCGAGGATGACGGAGTCCCAGGACGCCGCGGCGACGGCGTCGGGGAACTGCTCCAGGCAGCGGCCGCGGAAGTAGGCGCGGGTGTCGGTCGGCGGCTCGTGCATCGCGCGCTCGACAGAGTCTCCGTCCAGCAGGCGCTCGATCCGGCCGGCCTGCACGAGCCGGTGGTAGAGCCCCTTCTCGGGGCGGATGTCGGAGTACTGCAGGTCGATGAGCTGGAGCTTGGCGTCGTCCCACTCGAGGCCGTCGCGCTGGCGGTACTGCTCGAGCAGCTTCAGCTTCGCCACCCAGTCCAGCTCGCCGGCCAGCGACATGGGGTCGCGCTCGAGCCGGTCGAGCACCGACTCCCACCGCGCGAGCACGTCGCGGGTCTGGGCGTCGGCGTCCGCGCCGTACCGGTCCTCGACGTACTTCCTGGCCAGGTCGAGGTACTCCAGCTGCAGCTGGACCGCGGTGAGCTTGCGGCCGTCGCGCAGGGTGATCGCCTGGCGCAGCGTCGGGTCGTGGGAGACCGCCCGCAGCGCCGAGACCGGCCCGTCGACGGTGAGGTCGACGGAGATGAAGCGGTCCTCGATCATCGCCAGCACCAGCGAGGTGGTGCCGACCTTGAGGTAGGTGGAGACCTCCGCGAGGTTGGCGTCGCCGATGATGACGTGCAGGCGGCGGTACTTCTCGGGGTCGGCGTGCGGCTCGTCGCGGGTGTTGATGATCGGGCGCTTCAGCGTGGTCTCGAGGCCGACCTCGACCTCGAAGAAGTCCGCGCGCTGGCTGATCTGGTAGCCGTGGTCGCGGCCGTCCTGGCCGATGCCGACCCGGCCGGCGCCGCACACGACCTGACGGCTGACGAAGAACGGCGTGAGGTGCTTGACGATGTCGGCGAACGGGGTCGAGCGGCGCATGAGGTAGTTCTCGTGCGCGCCGTAGGAGGCGCCCTTGCCGTCGGTGTTGTTCTTGTACATCAGGATCGGCTGCCCGCCGGGCAGGGCCGCGGCCCGGCGCTGGGCGTCGAGCATCACCTGCTCCCCCGCCTTGTCCCACCGCACGATGTCGAGCGGGGTGGTGACCTCGGGGGTGGAGAACTCCGGGTGCGCGTGGTCGACGTAGAGCCGCGCGCCGTTGGTGAGGATGACGTTGGCCAGGCCGAGGTCCTCGTCGGTCAGCTGGCTGGGGTCGGCGACCTGGCGGCTCATGTCGAAGCCGCGGGCGTCGCGCAGCGGCGACTCCTCCTCGAAGTCCCACCGAGCCCGCCGCGCCTTCAGGGTGGCCGAGGCGTAGGCGTTCACGACCTGCGAGGAGGCCACCATGGGGTTGGCGGTGGGCTGGCCCTGGACCGAGATGCCGTACTCGACCTCGGTCCCCATCACCCGGCGCACGCTCATGTGACCGAGCCTACGTGGAGCGGGACTACGGTGAGCCCGTGGCTGGCATCGGTGGGTGGTGGGAGCGGCACGTGGTGCCGCGTCTGGTCGAGAAGGCCCTCGGGTCCGGTGACGTACGCCGGGAGCGGGCCGCCGTGTGCGAGGGGCTGTCCGGCCGCGTGCTGGAGGTGGGCTTCGGGTCCGGCATGAATCTCCCGCACCTCCCGGCCGGCGTCACCTCGCTCGACGCGGTCGAGCCGTCCGACCTCGGGTGGGCGATGTCTGCCTCACGCCGCGACGCCGCGCGCCTGCCGGTCTCCCGCGTGGGCCTGGACGGCCAGCACCTCGACGTCGAGGACGCGGCGTACGACGCGGTGCTGTGCACCTTCTCGCTGTGCACCATCCCCGACGCCGCCCTCGGCGCTCGCGAGATGGCGCGCGCCGTGCGCCCCGGCGGCACCGTGCACGTGCTGGAGCACGGTGCCTCCCCCGACCCGCGCGTCCGCCGCTGGCAGGCGCGGCTCGACCCGATCGAGCGGGCCGTCGCCGGCGGCTGCCACCTCACCCGCGACCCCGTGGCCCTGGTGCGCGCCGCCGGGCTCGAGGTCGGCGAGGTCACGCAGCGCTACCTGCCCGGCGCGGGCGTGTCGCGGCCGTGGACCTACGGCTACCGCTTCGTCGCGCGCCGCCCCTGAGGACGACGCGCGACGGCTGCGGTCAGAGGTACTGACCCGTGTTGGACACGGTGTCGATGGACCGGCCCGGCTCGGTGCCCTGCTTGCCGGTGACGAGCGTGCGGATGAAGACGATCCGCTCGCCCTTCTTGCCGGAGATGCGGGCCCAGTCGTCGGGGTTGGTGGTGTTGGGGAGGTCCTCGTTCTCCTTGAACTCGTCCACGCACGCCTGGAGCAGGTGGCTGACGCGCAGGCCCTTCTGCTGGTGGTCCAGCCAGTCCTTGATCGCCATCTTCTTCGCGCGGTCCACGATGTTCTGCAGCATGGCGCCGGAGTTGAAGTCCTTGAAGTAGAGGACCTCCTTGTCGCCGTTGGCGTAGGTGACCTCGAGGAAGCGGTTCTCGTCGGTCTCGGCGTACATCCGCTCGACGGTGGCCCGGATCATGCCCTCGACGCAGGCCTGCCGGTCGTTGCCGAACTCGGCGAGGTCCTCGGCGTGCAGCGGCAGGTCGGCGGTGAGGTACTTGCTGAAGATGTCGCGGGCGGCCTCGGCGTCGGGGCGCTCGATCTTGATCTTCACGTCCAGGCGCCCGGGACGCAGGATCGCGGGGTCGATCATGTCCTCGCGGTTGGAGGCGCCGATGACCAGCACGTTCTCGAGCAGCTCGACGCCGTCGATCTCGCTGAGCAGCTGCGGGACGATGGTGTTCTCCACGTCGGAGGAGACACCGGTGCCGCGGGTGCGGAACAGCGAGTCCATCTCGTCGAAGAACACGATGACCGGCGTGCCGGCCGACGCCTTCTCGCGGGCCCGCTGGAAGACCAGCCGGATGTGGCGCTCGGTCTCGCCGACGTACTTGTTGAGCAGCTCGGGGCCCTTGATGTTGAGGAAGTAGGACTTCACCTCCCGGCCCTGGCCCTCTGATGCGTTCCGTGCCGCCACCTTCTTGGCCAGGCTGTTGGCGACCGCCTTGGCAATCAGCGTCTTGCCACAGCCCGGGGGGCCGTAGAGCAGCACGCCCTTGGGCGGCTTGAGCTGGTGCTCCTTGAACAGCTCGGGGTAGAGGTAGGGCAGCTCGACGGCGTCCTGGATCGCCTCGATCTGGCCGCCGAGGCCGCCGATCGACTCGTAGGCGATGTCGGGGACCTCCTCGAGGACCAGCTCCTCGACCTCGGACTTCGGGACCTTCTCGTAGACGTAGCCCGCGCGGGAGTCGAGCAGCAGGGAGTCACCGGCGCGGATGGTCTCCTCGCGCAGCGGCTGGGCCAGCCGGACGACCTTCTCCTCGTCGGCGTTGGCGATGACCAGGGCGCGCTCGCCGTCGGCGAGCAGCTCCTTGAACATCACGACCTCGCCGACCTGCTCGAACTCCAGGGCCGCGACGACGTTGAGCGCCTCGTTGAGCATGACCTCCTGGCCGCGGCGCAGGGTGTCGAGGTCGACCTCGGGGCTGACGTTGACCCGCAGCTTGCGGCCGCCGGTGAACACGTCGACCGAGTCGTCGTCGTTGCGCTGCAGGAAGGTGCCGAAGCCGGCCGGCGGCTGCGCGAGCCGGTCGACCTCCTCCTTGAGCTTGGTGATCTGGTCGCGAGCCTCGCGCAGGGTCTGGGCGAGCCGCTCGTTCTGGCTGGTGACGGCCGCCAGGGAGCGCTGGGCGTCGGCGAGCCGGAGCTCGACGGTGCGGTGGGAGCCGGGCGCGTCGCTCAGGCGGCGGCGCAGGTCGGTGACCTCGGCCTCCAGGAAGCGCACCTGGTTCATCAGCTCCTCGGCGCTGCGCCCAGCGTCCTCGGGGGAACCTTCACGTGACCTGCCATCGGATGTCGACATCAGAGCACCTCCTCGTTGCGACCCTACTCACTCCGACCACGCACGGTAGGGGTGAGCGGACGATGTCGGTCACGATTCGGTCACCGGCGCGTCGCTGCCGGTCAGTGGCCCGTCGGCCCGGTGGACCCCTCCGGTCTACTGATCGGCCGGGTCGGCCGGATCCTGCGGTGCGTCGGCCGGACGGGGGCCGGTGTAGTCGGGGCCGTAGGCGCCAGGTGCGGGCCGGCGGGTCTTGCGCGGGGGCTTCTCCCCCGGCGCCATCCGGCGCGCGGTCACGAGGAACGCGGTGTGGCCGATCATCTTGTGGTCCGGGCGCACGGCGAGGCCCTCGACGTGCCAGTCGCGCACCAGGGACTCCCAGGCGTGCGGCTCGGTGAAGCCGCCGTGCACGCGCACGGTCTCGACGAAGCGCGAGAGCTGGGTGGTGGTCGCGACGTAGGCGCAGACGATCCCGCCGGGCACGAGGGCGTCGGCCGCGGCGTCGAGGCACTCCCAGGGCGCGAGCATGTCGAGGATGATCCGGTCGCAGCGCTCGCCGGAGGCGGGCAGTGCCTCGGCGAGGTCGCCCAGGGTCAGGGTCCACGCCGGGTGGGTCGTGCCCTCGGGCGCGGAGAAGAACTGGTGGACGTTCTTGCGCGCGACCTCGGCGAACTCCTCGCGCCGCTCGTACGACGACACGCGGCCGTGCGGGCCGACGGCGCGCAGCAGGGAGCAGGTCAGCGCCCCGGAGCCCACGCCGGCCTCGACGACCCGCGCGCCGGGGAAGATGTCGGCCATCGCGACGATCTGGGCGGCGTCCTTGGGGTAGATCACCGCGGCACCGCGCGGCATCGAGACCACGAACTCCGAGAGCAGCGGGCGGAAGACGAGGTAGTCCCCGCCGCCGGAGGTGGTGACGGTGAAGCCCTCCTCGCGGCCGATCAGCTCGTCGTGGTCGAGGTGGCCGCGGTTGGAGAAGAACTTCTTGCCCGCCTCCAGCGCGAAGTTGTGCTTGCGGCCCTTGCCGTCGAGCAGCCGCACCCACTCGCCCGCACGCAGCGGACCACGGTGGACGCCCGACCAGGCCTCCTGGGGTACGTCGGGCAGGGGCTCGTTCTCAGGCACGGCGGAACCCTAGACCGGCGGCGCTACGGGCCGCGAGTCGGCGCTCGCGCGGTGCCGGCCCACCGGACCGGGCGGCCGGCTCGGCGGGTGCCGCGGAACGCTCAGCGCGTGGCGCGGAACGCGCGGTCGACGTCCTCGGTGGTGAGCACGCCGTAGACCGACCCGTCGGGCTCCACGAGGAGGTACTCCGCGGCCGGGGTGCGGGTCAGGGCGCGCACGAGGTCCTCGCCGCGGATGTCGACCGGCAGCCGCAGCCCGTGCTCGAGGGTGCGGGCGACGCTGGAGGTCGGCACCCACGGGCGACGGTCCTCAGGGGTCGCCAGCAGCGCGGCCTCGTTGACCAGCCCGGCCGGCGACCCGTCGTGCTCGGTGGTGACGATCCCGCCCGCCTGGGCGTCCTGGGCCCGGCGTACGGCCTCGGAGAGGGGGAGGTCGCCGGGGACGGCGAGGGTGCGGCGGGCCAGGTCGCGAGCCACGAGCTGCGGGAGGCGGCTGCGCAGCCGTGCCGAGGCCATCGCCGCGGTGGCGCCAGCCCACAGGAACGCGGCGACGACGAGGGCGAGCAGGAAGTCGATGACGTCCGGCGGTGTGCCGAGCACCGACTCCTGGAGCAGCGGCCAGCAGAGGACGGCCACCGCGGCGAGGCGTCCGCCCCAACCGGCGACGACGGTGCCGCGCACGACGCTGCCGGTCACGCCCCACACGCCGGCCTTGAGCACGCGGCCGCCGTCGAGCGGGAGGCCCGGGACCAGGTTGAGGACGCCGACGAGCAGGTTGGCCCCGGCCAGGCCCTCCACGGCCAGCCGGAGCAGCCCGTCGGGGGTGACCGGGAGGAGGGCGAGGGCTGCGAGACCCACCGCGATCGAGGTCAGCGGGCCCACGACGGCGATCACGAACTCCTCGCGCGGGCGCTTGGCCTCGCCCTCGATGGAGGTCATGCCGCCCAGGAAGTGCAGGGTGATCGAGGTGACGGGGTAGCCCAGGCGCGTGGCCGCGACCGCGTGCGAGGCCTCGTGCAGCAGCACCGAGCCGTAGAGCAGCACGGCGAAGGCCAGGCCGGCCACGTAGCGCAACGCGCCCAGTCCGGGCTCGACCTGCTCGACCAGCGGGGCCATGATCACCGCGATCAGCGCGGCCACGACGAACCACGAGCCGCTCACGAGCACGTCGCTGCCGGCGACGGTGCCGACCTTGAACGTGCCGGGCGGGCGCGGGGCCGCAGGCGGTCTTTCGTCCACGCGGCGAGGCTATCCGAGGCCTGGTGCGGGCGTGGTGCTCCACGGCTGTCGGCGCGGTCGCCTACCGTTCGGGGCATGAGCGCGGCCCCCTCGTTGGAGACCCCCGCACCGGGCACCCTCGCCGCCGGCGCGAGTCCCGCGGAGCGGCACTCGACCCCGGTCGACGGGGTCGACGTCGTCGGTGCGCTGTCCCCCAGCCGGGCCGGTGACTTCATGACCTGCCCCCTGCTCTACCGCTTCCGCACGATCGACAAGCTGCCCGAGCCGCTCTCCCCCGACGCCGTGCGCGGCACCGTCGTCCACAAGGTGCTCGAGGACCTCTTCGACCTGCCCGCGCTGGAGCGCACCGCCGTGCGCGCCGAGCAGATGCTGGAGCCGGCGTGGCGCCGTCTGGTGGAGGCCGAGCCGGGGCTGGGAGCGCTGCTGGAGGAGGGGTCCGGCGTCGACGCCGAGCGCTGGTGGGCCTCGTGCCGCACCGTGCTGGAGCGCTACTTCACGCTCGAGGACCCGACCCGGCTCGAGCCGGCCGAGCGCGAGCTCTACGTCGAGTGGCTGTCGCCGGCGCGCATCCTCATGCGCGGCTTCGTCGACCGGGTCGACGTCGCGCCCGACGGCGCGATCCGGGTCGTTGACTACAAGACCGGCCGCGCGCCTGGTCCGCAGTTCGAGGCCAAGGCGCTGTTCCAGATGAAGTTCTACGGCCTGGTGCTCTGGCGCACCCGGGGCGTGGTGCCGGCGATGCTGCAGCTGGTCTACCTCGGCAGTGGCGAGGTGCTGCGCTACGTCCCCGACGAGCACGACCTGCTGGCGACCGAGCGCAAGGTGCAGGCGGTCTGGGAGGCGATCAACCGGGCGACGGTCGAGCAGGACTGGCGGCCCAGCCGGGGCCCGCTGTGCTCGTGGTGCGCCCACCAGGCGCTCTGCCCGGCGTGGGGCGGCACTCCCCCGCCGCTGCCGGAGCCTGCCGCGACCTGAGGGTCCGGTCAGAGACCGTTGCGCTGGGCCCAGAGGGCGGCCTGGGTGCGGTCGGAGACACCGATCCGCGAGAAGGCGCTGGTGAGGTGCGCCTTGACCGTGCGCTCACTGATCTCCAGCCGCTTGGCGATCTGCTTGTTGGCCAGCCCGTCGCGCACCAGGGTCAGCACCTCGACCTCGCGGGCGGTGAGCTGCGGGCGACCACCGGCCGAGCGGGCGCCCAGCAGGGCGCGGGCGGCCTTCGGGTGGATCGGGGACTCCCCGCGCGAGACCGCCCGGATGCCGGTCAGCACGTCGTCGGGGTCGGCGTCCTTGAGCAGGTAGCCCACCGCGCCGGCATCCAGGGCGTCGAGGATCCGCTCGTTGTCGGAGTACGACGTCAGCACCAGCACGTCGACACCCAGACCGGCCGCGACGATCTCGCGGGTCGCGGTCACGCCGTCCACGCCGGGCATCTGGAGGTCCATCAGCACCACGTCGGGCTTGAGCGCCCGTGCCTGCTCGATGGCGGCGGCGCCGTCGGCGGCCTGGCCGACCACCTCGATGTCGGGGGCAGTGGCGATCAGCTGGGCCAGACCGGCCCGGATCACGGCGTGGTCGTCGACCAGGACGACCCGGGTCGTGCCCGAGTGCTCGCTCATCGTCGTACCGCCATCCGCACCGACGTACCTTCACCCACCGCGGACGTGACGTCCAACTCACCGCCCACGTCGCGCACCAGGCTGCGGAGCCCGCGCAGCCCGAACCGGTCGGGCTCGCTCGGTGCTGTGGTGTCGAAGCCGACCCCGTCGTCGACCACCTCGAGCAGCAGCTGCTCCTCGTCACCGCGGACGGTGACGGCCAGGGTCGAGGCGCCGGAGTGCCGCGTGGCGTTGCGGACCGCCTCCTGGGCGACCCGCCACACCAGGGCGACCTCGGGGTCGGAGGCACCGTCGATCCCGGAGACGCTGACGGAGGCGTGGATCCCCGCGGCCGCGGCGGGGGCGATGAGGTCCTCCAGCGCGGTCTCGAGCCCCCGGCCGTGCAGCTCGGGCGGGTGGATCTCGGCCAGGAGCGAGCGCATCTGCTTGAGGCTGTCGCGCATCGAGCCGCTGACGCTGGCGAGGACCTCGGCGGTCTGCGGAGTGGTGGCGGGGTCCCGGGCCGCCCCGGAGAGCGCGAACGCGGACCCGGCGAGGTCCTGCACCACGCCGTCGTGCAGGTCGCGGGCGATCCGGCGCCGCTCGGCGTCGGAGGCGTCGATGGCCGTCTGGAGCAGGCGCTCGCGCTCGCGGCTGCCGCGGCGGACCTGGGCGGTGAGCAGGCCGAGCATGACGGTGGAGATCAGTGCCAGGAGCAGGAGCGGCCCCAAGGTGATCCAGCGAAACGAACTGAAGATGTCACTCTGGCGTGCCTCCACCCCCTCGAGCTCCCAGTAGGCGACGAAGAGAGCGGGCTGGACCGTCGGAGGCAGGCCACGGCGCTCGAGCTTGAGCTCCTTCTCGTCCCCCACGGTGGCCTCGACGTACGTCGAGATCTTGACGAGGCCGTCCTCGCTGCCGGTGCGGTCCTGACTGCGCCGAGAGGTGGGGTCGGCCACGGTGGAGACCGTGCCGCCGCCGCTCAGTATCTGCTCCTGCTGATCGGAGAGCGGGTAGAACTGCCCGTCCAAAGCTGCGCCGGGAGACTTGCTGTCGAAGGCCAAGAACCCATCAGCCCGGAGGATGTCGAAGGAGTCGAAGGCATTCTGCTCGGTGTCGAACAGCGACAGCCTGCGCACGAACTTGTCGACTGACCCTGGCCGGCCCTCCAGCAGACCCACCGTCAGGTTGCCGGGCATCGTCGATTCAGCGAGCAGCTCCGTGATCGACTCCGCCTGCTCGAGTGAGACGTCCCGAGCCGCCCTTTCGGCAAGAGCGTTGGTGGCGACAAAGATTCCGACTGCCAGACTCACACTCACAGCTAGAAACAAGGCAAGCGGGTGCCGCAAGAGGCGTTGGGTTTGGGCCACCTCGGATGCCCGACGGAACACCACTCTCAGTGCTGGATGCTGGCGCGGCAGACCTCGCCCGTGGCGGTGTTCTCGGCGCGGAAGTCGATGTAGTCGGTGCCGGTGAAGTCGGCCATGTCACGGATGATGCGGAAGGAACGATCAGCGTCCTTGGCTTGGACTGAGCCCTTGGCTGAAGTGTCGTCGTTGTGCTTCATCTTCCAGTCCCACTTGTCATCGTCCTCGCTGAACACGACCGCGGTGACCTTGATGAGGCCGTTGTTCTCGGGCTCCGCCTTGAGCTTCACGGAACTGGTGGCCTTGCAGTCGAAGGTCCTCTTGGTGACGTCGTCCTTGCGCGCCGAGGCACTGGGGCCGCCAAGGACGATCGAGAGCATGACGAGAAGCCCGAGAAGGATCCGGGGGGCACGGCTGTGGACCACTCGGGTGGTGCTGCGGTGGTCCATGGTGCCCTTCATCGAGTACTGCCGGTCGCTGTCTGTGGCCATGCTCTCACGGTTTCGCAACCGCGCTCCCCGGAAAACCGCCATGCCCGGCCTCGTCATCACCCCCGGGGACCGGAGGCCGCTTGTGGTGACGAGGTCGGGCCTGGCCAGGACGCCCGGTCCGCCGCTGTGGACCGGGGGGTTCGCCCTGAGTGACCACAGTCTCCCGCAAGGTAAAGGGCGAGGGCCAGTGTCCGGTGGTCGTAGGACCGATGACTACGGATCGGCCCCTTCACCTAGTCATTGCGGCGGGCAGGTCGACCTCAGGAGGCGGAGACGCCCTGGCGTACGTCGGCGAGGACCGCCGCCAGGTCGGCGGGACCGAGCCCGGCGAGGGTCTCGCGGAAGACCCGGCGCGGCCCGGCAGGCACGGGGACGTGGTTCTGCACGACCAGCACCGCACAGCCGGCGGCCTCTGCCGAGGTGGCACCGGTGCCCGAGTCCTCGATCGCCACGCAGTCGGCGGGGTCCAGGCCGAGGGCGGCCGCCGCGGTGAGGTAGGGCTCGGGGTGCGGCTTCCCGTTGCCGACCTTCTCCCCCGTCACCACGACCGGGAAGGTGCCCTCAGGGAGCTGGCGCAGGATCGGCGCGACGAAGCGCTCGTAGGACATGGTCACCAGGGCGCACGGGACCTCGAGGTCGCGCAGCGAGGTCAGCAGCTCGACCGCTCCGGGACACCAGGGCACCGACTCCTCGACCCGCGCCACCACCCCGTCGAGCAGCTCCTCGACGACCTCAGCCGGCGACTGCGGCAGTCGCATGGCCTCCTTGATCACCCGACCCGACTCCAGCAGGTCGTTCCCGACGAGCTGCAGCGCCTGCTCGTGGGTCCACGTGGCGTCGTACTTCCGCGCCATCGCCATCTCGGTGGCGATCCAGTAGGGCTCGGTGTCGACGAGGGTGCCGTCCATGTCCCACAGGACGGCCGCCGGCAGGCCGGACGTCTCGGGCTGCGGTGCCGGCTCAGTCATCGGGGTCGTAGCCGAGGTTGGGCGAGAGCCACTTCTCGGCCTCGGCGAGCGTCCAGCCCTTGCGCTCGGCGTACGCCGCCACCTGGTCCCGGCCGAGGCGGCCGACGACGAAGTACTGGCTCTCCGGATGGCTGTAGTAGACGCCCGAGACCGAGGCGCCCGGCCACATCGCCATCGACTCGGTGAGCTCGATGCCGGTGCTGGCCTCGACGTCCATGAGGTCCCACAGCGTGAGCTTCTCGGTGTGGTCGGGGCAGGCGGGGTAGCCCGGGGCGGGCCGGATGCCGGCGTACTTCTCGGCGATGAGGTCCTCGTTGGAGAGCGTCTCGGCGGCGTCGTGGCCCCAGAACTCGGTGCGCACCCGCTGGTGCAGCCGCTCGGCGAAGGCCTCGGCGAGCCGGTCCGCGAGCGCCTCGACGAGGATCGCGTTGTAGTCGTCGAGGTCGTCGCGGAAGGCCTTGACCCGCTCGGGGAGCCCGATGCCGGCCGTCACCGCGAAGCCACCGACGTGGTCGGCGAGCCCGGTGGAGACCGGCGCGACATAGTCGGCCAGCGAGCGGTTGGGGATGCCGTCGCGGTGCTGGCCCTGCTGGCGCAGCTGGTGGAGGACCGCGCGCTTCTCGGTGCGGGAGTCGTCGGCCCAGACCACCACGTCGTCGCCGTCGGCGTTGGCCGGCCAGAGCCCGTAGACACCGTGGGCGCGGACCCACTTCTCCGCGATCATCGTGTCCAGCATCTGCTGGGCGTCGTCGTAGAGCCTGCGCGCGGCCTCGCCGTGGCTCGGGCTGTTGAGGATGTCGGGGAACTTGCCCTTCATCTCCCAGGCGTTGAAGAACGGCTGCCAGTCGATGTACTCCCGCAGCTCGGCCAGGTCGTAGTCCTCGAGCAGGTGCACGCCGGGCGTCTTGGGCGCGGGCGGGACGTAGCCGGTCCAGTCGACGGGGGTGGCGTTGGCGACCGCGTCGGCGTAGGACAGCTGCGGGCGGTCGCTCTTGGCCGCGTGCCGGGCCCGCAGCGCGTCGTAGTCCTCCTGGACGGTCTCCATGAGCGCCTTGCGCCGCTCGGGGTTCAGCAGCGCGGAGACGGTCGGCACCGAGCGCGAGGCGTCCTTGACCCACACGACGGGGCCGTCGTACTTGCGGTCGACCTTGACCGCGGTGTGGGCGCGCGAGGTGGTCGCGCCGCCGATCAGCAGCGGGATGTCCATGCCGAGCCGCTGCATCTCGGTGGCGAAGGCGACCATCTCGTCCAGCGAGGGCGTGATGAGCCCGGAGAGGCCGATGACGTCGGCGCCGACCTCCTGGGCGGCGTCGAGGATCTTCTGGGCCGGGACCATGACGCCGAGGTCGACGACCTCGTAGTTGTTGCAGGCCAGCACGACGCCCACGATGTTCTTGCCGATGTCGTGGACGTCGCCCTTGACCGTGGCCAGCACGACCGTGCCGTTCGTGTCCTTCTGCGAGGCGAGGGCGGGGTTGGTCCGCTTCTCCTCCTCGATGTAGGGGATGAGGTAGGCGACGGCCTTCTTCATGACCCGCGCCGACTTCACGACCTGCGGGAGGAACATCTTCCCGGAGCCGAAGAGGTCGCCGACGACGTCCATGCCGTCCATGAGCGGGCCCTCGATGACCTCGATCGGGCGGCCGCCGCGGGCGTCGATCTCCCGGCGCAACTCCTCGGTGTCGACCTCGACGAAGGCGTCGATGCCCTTGACCAGGGCGTGGGTGACCCGCTCGGCCACGGGCAGCTCGCGCCAAGCCTCGGTGACGGCCTCGGCCTGCTCGCCCGACTGGTTGTGCGCCTCGGCGATCTCCAGCAGCCGCTCGGCGGCGTCGGGACGACGGTTGAGGACGACGTCCTCGATCCGCTCCCGCAGCTCGGGGTCGACCTCGTCGTAGACCACCAGGGCGCCCGCGTTCACGATGCCCATGTCCAGGCCGGCGCGGATCGCGTGGAAGAGGAAGACCGCGTGGATCGCCTCGCGCACGGGGTTGTTGCCGCGGAAGGAGAAGGAGACGTTGGAGATGCCGCCGGAGACCTTCGCGCCGGGCAGGTTCTGCTTGATCCAGCGGGTCGCCTCGATGAAGTCCAGGCCGTACGACGCGTGCTCCTCGATGCCCGTGGCGACCGCGAAGACGTTGGGGTCGAAGACGATGTCCTCGGGCGGGAAGTCCGCCTCGTCCACGAGCAGCCGGTAGGCCCGCTCGCAGATCGCCTTGCGGCGCTCCAGGTTGTCGGCCTGGCCGTCCTCGTCGAAGGCCATGACGACCGCGGCTGCGCCGTACTTGCGGCACAGGCGCGCCTGGGCGAGGAAGGCCTCCTCGCCCTCTTTCATCGAGATGGAGTTGACGATGGGCTTGCCCTGGACGGTCTTGAGACCGGCCTCGATGACCTCCCACTTGGAGGAGTCGACCATCAGCGGGACCCGCGAGATGTCGGGCTCCGAGGCGACCAGGCGCAGGAAGCGGTCCATGGCCGCGACGCCGTCGATCATGCCCTCGTCCATGTTGACGTCGATGACCTGCGCGCCGTTCTCGACCTGCTGGGCCGCCACGGACAGGGCGGTGTCGTAGTCGCCGGCCTTGATCAGGTTGCGGAAGCGCGCGGACCCGGTGATGTTGGTGCGCTCGCCGACGTTGACGAAGAGGCTGTCGGCGTCGATGGTGAACGGCTCGAGGCCCGACAGGCGCATCGCGGGCTCGACGGTCGGGACGGTGCGGGGGGCCAGGCCCTCCACGGTGCGGGCGATCGCCGCCACGTGCTCGGGGGTGGTGCCGCAGCAGCCACCGACCAGGTTGACGAGGCCGGACTCGGCGAACTCGCGGATGATGCCGGCGGTCTGCTCGGCGACCTCGTCGTACTCGCCGAAGGCGTTGGGCAGGCCGGCGTTGGGGTAGGCCGAGACGAAGGTGTCGGCGATCCGGGAGAGCTCGGCGACGTAGGGCCGCATCTCGCGGGCACCCAGCGCGCAGTTGAGGCCGATCGCCAGCGGCCGGGCGTGGCGCACGGAGTTCCAGAAGGCCTCGGTGGTCTGGCCCGACAGGGTCCGGCCGGAGGCGTCGGTGATCGTGCCGGAGACCACGACGGGCCAGCGCCGCCCGGCCTCCTCGAAGAAGGTCTCCAGGGCGAAGATGGCGGCCTTGGCGTTGAGGGTGTCGAAGATGGTCTCGACGAAGAGCAGGTCCGCTCCCCCGTCGACCAGGCCCCGGATCGCGTCGGTGTACGCCGGCACGAGGTCGTCCCAGGTGACGTTGCGCGCCGCGGGGTCGTTGACGTCGGGGCTGATGGAGGCGGTGCGGGTCGTGGGGCCGAGCGCGCCGGCGACGTACCGCGGCTTCTCGGGCGTGGCGACCTCGTCGGCCACCCGGCGCGCCAACCGTGCGGACTCGAGGTTGAGCTCGTAGGCGAGTTCCTCGAGGCCGTAGTCGGCCAGAGAGATCGCGTTGGCGTTGAAGGTGTTGGTCTCGATGACGTCGGCACCGGCGAGGAGGTACTCGCGGTGGATGCCCTCGATGATCGCCGGCTGGGTGATCGTGAGCAGGTCGTTGTTGCCCTGGAGGTCCTCGCCGGTCCAGTCCTTGAACCGCTCGCCGCGGTAGCCGGCCTCGTCGGGGCGGTCGCGCTGGATCGCGGTGCCCATGGCGCCGTCGATCACCAGGATCCGCTCCGCCAGCACACGGCGCAGCTCGTCGGTGACATCGGGGCGCCAGTCGGTGCTCACGCGGGTCCTCTCGCGGTCGGGATCTCCAGCGTAGGAAGGGTGTCCGGAGGCTGGACGGCCTTCCCAGATCGTGACACTGCGGCCCAGCGGACCGAAATCGCCGCGGTCGCCGGCGTCGTGCCGCCTAGGGTGGACGGGTGATCGAGATCGACGACGCCCCGGAGCTGGTGGACCCCATCGTCATCGCTGCCTTCGAGGGCTGGAACGACGCCGCGGACGCCGCCTCCTCCGTGGTGGACCACCTCATGCGCGTCTGGGGTGCCCGGGTCGTCGGCGCCGTGGATCCCGAGGACTTCTACGACTTCCAGGTCAACAGGCCGGTCGTGGGCACCGACCACCACGGACACCGGAGGCTGACCTGGCCGACCACGCAGATCGCCGTGGCCTCCCCGCCCGACCTGGGTCGCGACGTGATCCTCATCCGCGGCATCGAGCCGAACATGCGGTGGCGCCAGTTCTGTGCCGAGCTGCTCGCCGCCACCGACGAGCTCGGCGGCGAGATGGTCGTCACGCTCGGGGCGCTGCTCGCCGACACCCCGCACACCCGCCCCATCCCGGTCACCGGCACCGCGACCGAGCCCGAGCTGGTCGACCGCCTCAAGCTCGAGCAGTCCACCTACGAGGGACCCACCGGGATCGTCGGGGTCTTCCAGGACGCCTGCGTCCGGGTCGACATGCCAGCCGTCTCCTACTGGGCGGCGGTCCCCCACTACGTCGCCCAGCCGCCGTGCCCCAAGGCCACGCTGGCGCTCGTCGGGCAGCTCGAGGACCTGCTGGAGACCTCCATCCCGCTCGGCGACCTCCCCGAGGACGCGCGGGCCTGGGAGCGCGGCGTCGACGAGCTGGCCGAGGAGGACGAGGACGTCGCCGACTACGTCCGCTCCCTGGAGCAGACCCGCGACACCGCCGACCTGCCGGAGGCCTCCGGCGAGGCCATCGCGCGCGAGTTCGAGCGCTACCTCAAGCGGCGCGAGGACGACGACTGACGGGTCTCGTGGCTTGTCGCTGACGCCCCGCGCACCTCGACCGGCGGAGGAACGCGGACCCGCGCGACCTCGACCCGCGGTGGGTCAGAGCGAGAGGCCGAGCGCAGCGTCGAGCAGCAGGTGGATCCGGACCGCGGCGTGCGGGTCGGAGGTGTCGGCCAGGCCGCCGGTGCCCAGCGTCGCGTCGGCCCAGGCGTCCACGAGCGCGACCGCACGCGGGGCGTCGAGGTCGTCGGCCAGCGCCGCCAGGACCCCGGTCACCACCGGCTCGGAGGGCGCGCCCGCACCGAGGGCCAGCGCCCGGCGCCACCGGGCCAGGCGGTCGACCTCGTCGAAGAGCTCGGCGTCGGTCCACTCCCAGTCGCTGCGGTAGTGGTGCTGCAGCAACGTCAGGCGGATCGCCATCGGGTCGACGTCGGAGTTGCGCAGGGCCGAGACGAAGACCAGGTTGCCGCGCGACTTCGACATCTTCTCGCCGTCGTAGGCCACCATCCCGGCGTGGGCGTAGGCCCGGGCGAAGGGCGTGCCACCGGTCGCGACGTGGGCGTGCCCCGCGCACATCTCGTGGTGCGGGAAGACCAGGTCGGAACCGCCGCCCTGCACGTCGAGGGTGCCGCCGAGGTGCTCCCACGCGATGGCGGTGCACTCGACGTGCCAGCCGGGCCGGCCGGGGCCGAACGGGCTCTCCCACGAGGGCTCTCCCGGGCGCTCGCCGCGCCAGACGACGCAGTCCAGCGGATCCTTCTTGCCCGGGCGGTCGGGGTCGCCCCCACGCTCGGGGAAGATCTCCAGCATGGCGGCCCGGTCGAGGCCGGACTCGGCGCCGAAGGCCGGGTCGGCGGTCACGGAGAAGTAGAGGTCGTCCTCGACGCGGTAGACCGCGCCGGCCGCCTCCATCCGTTGGATCAGGTCGACGACCAGCGGGATCGACTCGACCGCGCCGACGTAGTGCTGCGGCGGCAGGACGCGCAGTGCCGTCATGTCCTGGCGGAACAGCTCGGTCTCGCGCTCGGCCAGCTCGACCCAGTCCACCTTGACCTTGGTGGCACGCTCCAGCAGCGGGTCGTCGACGTCGGTGACGTTCTGCACATAGGTGACCGCGTGGCCCGCGTTGATCCAGGCGCGGTGCAGCAGGTCGAAGCCGACGTACGTCGCCGCGTGCCCCATGTGCGTGGCGTCGTAGGGCGTGATGCCGCAGACGTAGAGCCGGGCCGAGGAGGCACCCTCCTGCGGCTCCAGCACGATCCGGCCCCCGGTGGCGGTGTCGTGGACGGACACCGGTGGGGCTGTGACCCCGAGGTCCGGGACGGCAGGAGCAGACCAGGCGCGCATGGGGCGAGCCTAGACGGGGACTCTCCTCCGAGGATCAGAAGGGCGGCCAGGGGATCGCCGGCCCGCCACCACCGGGGAACGGCAGCGCCCCGACCTGCAGCAGCCGGTCGCAGCGGCGGCGCACGCAGTCGATCTCGAGGGCGGTGAGCAGCGGGGCGAGGGCGTCGCCGAGGGCCCCGGCGAGGGCCTCGCGGACCCGGGTGACCGCGGCGGTCTCGACGGCGGTGAGGCGCTCGCCCGCCCAGCCCCACAGCACGGTGCGCAGCTTGTGCTCGTGGTGGAAGGCGATCCCGTGGTCGATGCCGTAGCGGTGGCCGTCGGGCATCTCCAGGACGTGGCCGCCCTTGCGGTCGGCGTTGTTGAGGATCACGTCGAGCACCGCGACCCTGCGCAGGGCGTCGGTGTCCTCGTGGACCAGCGAGATGGGGCGGTCGTGCGCGTCGTAGCCGTCGAAGACGTGGAGGTAGCCCTCGGGCAGCTCGTCCTCGGGGACCAGCGTCACGGCCGCCTGGGACTCGTCGGGCTCCTGCCACTCCTGGAACATCCCCGGGCCGTGCGGGCCCTCGCCGAGCCAGGTGAGCGGCACGGGGCACCGGAAGGCGTCGCCGGCGAAGACCTCGGCGACCAGGTGGGCGGCCACCTCGCGGTCGGCCAGCACGGCGCCGGGGAAGTCCCACAGGGGGCGCTCCCCCGCCACGGGCTTGTAGACCACGCGCACGTCGCCGTCGGGGGTGCGCACGGCCCCCACGAAGGTCGCGTTGGAGGCGGGCATGACCCGCCCGTGCAGGACGAGCTCGCCCTCGAGCACGGCTGCCTGCCTCAGACGGGGTCGCGGCGGCGGAAGCCGTTGGCCCGGACGCACAGGTGGCCCTCCGGGTCGATCGGCTCGCCGCAGAACGGGCAGGTGGGTCGGCCGGCACCCAGCACGCTCTCGCTGCGCTGGACGAACGCCCGGGCGACGCCGGCCGGCACCCGGACCAGCAGCACCTCGTCGGGCTCGGGCTCCTCGAAGTCCTGGTCCTCGCCGAGCTGGTCGGGGCTCACCACGGCGGCCTCCGTGAACGGGAAGACCTCGATGACCACCCGCTCGTCACCCGGGTCCCAGGACAGGGTCATGGTGCCGGCGCGGAACTCCTCCTCGATCGGCTGCTCGAGGGGGTCGTTGTCCTGCAGCGCCAGCGGCGCGACCGCTGGGATGACGGCCTCGGTGCCGCTGTCCATGACCTCGTCGAGCAGCTCGTCGATCCGCTCGGCCAGCGCGGCGACCTGCTGCTTCTCCAGGGCCACGCTCACGAGGCGGCTGCCGGTGCGGGCCTGCAGGAAGAAGGTGCGGGAGCCGGGCGGGCCGACGGTGCCCGCGACGAAGCGCTCGGGCGGGTCGAATCCGTGGACCAGGGGCATGCCGCCACCTTAGGCGCGGGCCCCAGCGGTGGGCTCCCCCGGACCGGCGCCGCCGCCCACGGCGGCATCGGTCGAGCCGCCCGACTTGCGGGAGCGGCCCTTCTTGGTGGGGGGCTTGAGCCAGGACAGGTCGCCCTCGTGGGTGTTGCTCGCCAGGACGTAGGGCCGCTGCTCGGTGTAGCGCACGATCGACAGCGAGGCGGGGTCGACGGAGATGCGCTGGAAGAGGTCGAGGTGCATGCCGAGCGCGTCGGCCAGCACCGACTTGATGATGTCGCCGTGGCTGACGGCCACCCAGACCGCGTGCGGGCCGTGCTCGGCCTCCACGAGGGCGTCGTGGCGGCGTACGGCCTCCACGGCGCGGGCCTGCATCGTGGCCATCGACTCCCCGCCGGGGAACGCCGCAGCCGACGGGTGGGCCTGGACGGTGCGCCACAAGGGCTCCTTGGCCAGCTCCTTCAGCGTGCGGCCCTGCCAGTCGCCGTAGTCGCACTCGGTGATGCCGCGCTCGGTCACGACCGCCGGGTCACCCTGCTGCGCGGCCAGCACGAGCTTGGAGGTCTGCTTGCAGCGCTCCAGCGGGCTGGTGACCAGCTTGACGACGGGCACGCCCGCGAGCCGGGCGCCGGCGCGCTCGGCCTGTCCCCTCCCGTGGTCGTCGAGGCGGACCCCGGGGGTGCGACCTGCCAGCACGCCCGAGGCGTTGGCGGTGGTGCGGCCGTGGCGGACGAGCACGACGGTGGCCATGTCCTGGACTCTAGCCAGGGGGTCGCGGCGCTAGCGTGAGGCGCGTGATCGTCGACAGCGCCGTCTACCGCGGTGGCCACCGGGTCGAGGTCGACTGCGGTGCCCACGACTACCACCGGCTCCGTCACCTCGCCGCGGACGGCGGCGGGTTCGTCTGGGTGGGCCTGCACCACCCCGACGAGCACGAGCTCGGCCACGTCGCCGACGCCTTCGACCTGCACCCGCTCGCGGTCGAGGACGCGGTCAAGGCCCACCAGCGACCCAAGCTCGAGCACTACGACGACAGCCTGTTCCTCGTCCTCAAGACCCTCTGGTACGTCGACGAGGAGGACGCGGTCGAGACCGGCGAGATCAACCTCTTCGTCGGTCGCGACTTCGTCGTCTCGGTCCGCCACGGCCACGGCTCGGAGCTGGCGTCGGCCAGGTTGGAGCTCGAGAGCCACGAGCAGGTGCTGGAGCACGGTCCGTCGGCGGTGGTCTACGCGATCTGCGACCGGGTGGTCGACGGGTACCGCGACGTCATGGACGAGCTGCAGGTCGACGTCGACGAGGTGGAGGAGTCGGTCTTCTCGGAGCGCCGCACCAACGACTCGATGCGCATCTACACGCTGAAGCGGGAGCTGGCCGAGGTCCGCCGCGCGGTGATGCCGCTGCGCGAGCCGACGCGCAGGTTCTCGCTGGGCGAGGTCGAGCTCGTCGACGTCGACGCGGGTCCCTTCTTCCGCGACGTCCTCGACCACCTCAACCAGGCAGCGGAGGCCGTCGACACCCTCGACGCGCTCCTGTCCACGGCCTTCGACGCCCACGTCGCCCGGATCCAGATGCAGCAGAACGACGACATGCGCAAGATCTCCGCCGGCGCCGCGCTCGTCGTCGTGCCGACGCTGATCGCCGGGATCTACGGCATGAACTTCCGGGTCATGCCCGAGCTCGACTGGACCCTGGGCTACCCGTTCGCGCTGCTCCTCATGGGCGGGGTGTCGGGGCTGCTGTGGTGGTTCTTCCGGCGCTCGGGGTGGTTGTAGGCCGCTCAGGCGGCCAGGACGCCGGTCGACAGCAGCACGAGCACGGCCCCGCCGAGCGCGACCCGGTAGACCACGAACGGGGTGTAGGTGCGCGTGGTGACCCAGCGCAGGAGCCAGGCGATGACGGCGTACCCGACGACGAAGGAGACGACGGTGCCGACGATCGTCGGGCCCCAGCCGTAGGCGTTGTCGCCGTCGGGGATCTCGCTGAGCTGGAAGACGCCGGCGCCGACGACGGCGGGGATGGCGAGCAGGAACGCGAACCGGGTGGCCGCGGCCCGCTCGTAGCCGAGGATCCGGCCCATCGACAGGGTCGCCCCGGAGCGGGAGACCCCGGGCACCAGGGCCATCGCCTGGGCCATGCCCATCAGCACGGCGTCGCGCAGCGTGAGCTTCTTGATCGGCCGGTCGTTGCGCCCGAAGCGGTCGGCCAGCCCCAGGACGACGCCGAAGACGATGAGGGTGGTCCCGACGATCCACAGGCTGCGGAAGTCCTGCTCGATCAGGTCCTTGAGCAGGATCCCGAGCACGACGATCGGCAGCGAGCCGACGATGATGAACCAGCCCATCCGGGCGTCGAGGTGCCCGCGGTACTCCGCCTGGAACAGCGAGCGCACCCAGGTCGAGCCGATCCGCCAGATGTCCTCGCGGAAGTAGATGAGCACCGCCAGCTCGGTGCCGATCTGCACGACCGCGGTGAAGGCCGCGCCCGGGTCCCCCCACCCGAACAGCTCGGGGAAGATCCGGAGGTGGGCGCTGGAGGAGATGGGGAGGAACTCCGTGAGTCCCTGCAGCGTCCCGAGGACGACGGCCTTGAGGAGGTCGAGCACGGGCAGCAAGCCTAGGGGTGGCACGCCCGTGCGCGTGCACGGCGAGCCGAGGCGGGTCCGGGCGGCTGCTGCCGATAGGTTCTGCTGCCATGCAGCAGCGATCCGTGGGAGCCACCGGGCTCCGGGTCTCCCGGCTGGGCCTGGGCACGATGACGTGGGGTCGCGACACCGACGAGCACGAGGCGCGCGACCAGCTCGTCGCCTTCGTCGAGGCGGGCGGCACCCTGGTCGACTCCGCGGCGGCGTACGCCGAGGGGCGGTCGGAGGCACTGCTGGGCTCGCTCCTGGGCGACGTCGTGCACCGCGACGAGGTCGTCATCGCCACGAAGGCGGCGATCAGCGCCCGCGACGGGCGCACCCACGTCGACGCCTCGCGCGGGTCGCTGCTCCCCACCCTCGACGCGTCCCTGCGCCGGCTCGGCGTCGACCACGTCGACCTGTGGCAGGTCCACACCTGGGACCCCCGCACCCCGCTCGAGGAGACGCTCAGCGCGCTCGACCTCGCGGTGACCAGCGGCCGTGCGTCGTACGTCGGCATCTCCAACTACTCCGGGTGGCAGACCGCCCAGGCCGCGACCTGGCAGGCCGCGCTGCCGGGGCGGGTCCGGCTGGCCTCGACCCAGGTGGAGTACTCCCTGGTCAACCGCGGCGTCGAGCACGAGGTGCTGCCCTCCGCCCAGGCGATGGGCCTGGGTGTGCTGCCCTGGTCCCCGCTCGGCCGCGGGGTGCTGACCGGGAAGTACCGCACCGGCACGCCCGCCGACTCCCGGGCCGCCACCAGCCAGTTCTCCCGCTTCGTGCAGCCCTACCTCGACGACGAGCGGACCGTGGCGGTCGTGGAGGCGGTCTGCCGCGCCGCGGAGGGGCTGGACCTCTCCCCCGTGCAGGTCGCGCTCGCGTGGGTCCGCGACCGTCCCGGCGTGACCTCACCTATCGTGGGAGCCCGGACCGCGGCCCAGCTGCGGACCGCCCTCAGCGTCGAGGACCTCACCCTGCCGCCCGAGATCGTGGCGGCGCTGGACGACGTGAGCGCGGACTGACCCGCCTCACCGGCACGTGACGGGAGGGCTGATGAGAGCCGACCGACGACCCCTCCGCAACGGGGTGGAGTGGGAGTTCGAGAGCGTCGCCTTCTCCCGCGACCTCAGCCGAAACGTCGTGCGCAAGCTGCTCGTCGAGCGCGCCGAGCACGGAGGCTGGGAGCTCGACCGGGTGCGGATCGGCAACGACGGGGTGCGTCGGGTCGTGCTCCGGCGCAAGATCATCCGCGCGGTCCGGACGGCGTGACCCCGGCACGCCGGTGCTCGTTGATCGCCGCGTGCCCTCCCGCTCCCTCGCCACTGCCCGCCGTCCCTGGCTGAGAGCTCTCGTCGCGGGCTCCGTGACCGCTCTCGCGCTCGCAGCGGTGCCTTCGGGACCCGTGGTCGCCGCGCCCGGCCCGACGCGGAGTGCCTCGCCGACCATGCTGTCCTCCGGGGGCGAGGAGCGGGGGACGTCGGCTCGGAGGGGCGACGAAGCGGTGCGGCTGGAGCTGCGCCACGGCCAGACCCTCGTGGTCGAGCGCGACCCGTTCCGCGTGCGCCTCCTGGACCGCTCGGGTCATACGACGCTCGCGACCGTCGCGGGAGTCCAGGGTCCCCCGGTGCGGGTGCCGGGCCTCGACGGTCCGATGCCGGTCGAACCCCTCGGCCCGGCCGGCGCCTTCCCTGCCGTGGGCTTCGTGGTGGGGGCCTCCCCCGGCCTCTCCTGGCCTCTGCCGCTCTTCACCGGCAACCGCATGCTCGGCGCGGAGGCCGGTGCGGTCGTCTCGCTGGTCGAGGTCACCCGCGTCGAGTCCGCAGGCGGCAGCGGTCGCCCGGCGGCGATCGCCCTCGACGTGTCGACCGACGCTCCCGGCCTTTCGCCCGCCCGGTTGAGGGCCGAGCGACTCCCAGGTGGCGGTGCACGGATCCGTGTGGAGCCGCCGGCCGAGCTGCGAGCCCTCGCCGCCCCGGTCTCCAGCCTCATGACCTGGGAGAGCCCCGAGGACGAGGGGCTCTACGGGATGGGTGCGCGCAAGGACTCCTTCGACCAGCGCGGGCTGCTGCGCAACGTCTGGACCGAGCAGCAGAACGCCTCCGACGAGCGGGTGGAGCCGTTGTCCTGCGCCACCGTGGGCTGCGACTACACCGCGCCGAACGGTGCCCAGGCGGCGTACCTCGTGCAGCCCTCGTTGCACGGTTCGCGCGGTTGGACGGCCTGGACCGGCGGCACCGACCTGGGGCGCCTCGACCTCGCGGCCTCCCACCCGGGGCGCGTCCGCTGGGGCACGGCCTCGCCCACGCTCGAGGTGTCGGTGGCCGGCGGCGGCCTGGTCCGCTCGGCCCTCGCCCACACCGCCGACGTCGGCCGGGCCGGCGCGCCACCCGCCTGGGTCTACGAGCCGTGGGTCGACGTGATCAACGAGGGCGAGGGCGAGGCCGCACCCAACGGCGGCGGCTTCAGCGGCGGGCAACGGGTCGCCGACGACCTCCGGACGTTGGTGCGCGAGTCGCGCCGTCTCGACCTGCCGCTGGGCGTCCTGGGAGTAGAGGGGTGGCAGGAGGTGCCGGACGGGCGGCGGCTCTTCGGGCGCCTGCGGCGCCAGGGCTACCACCTCTCGGCGTACTGGAACCCCTTCCACTCCCCTGGCAACCCCGGGTACGAGGAGGCGGCCGCGCGCGACCTGCTGATCGAGGGGCCGAGTGGGCAGCCGTACCCCTTCGTCAACAACCGCGGCGCGCTGACCTTCGCCATCGACTGGACCAAGGGCGGGGCCCAGGAGTTCTGGGACCAGCAGCTGCGCCGCTCGATGCGGTGTCAAGGGACAGTAGGAACTGCCCAGTGGCGGACATAAGACCTGCCCGCTGACGGTCACGAGAACTGCCCGGTGGTGGCCATGGGATCTGCCCAAAGGGGGCGGCGGCCACCACCGACCAGGTCGG
>NZ_BAAGUS010000012.1:0-130706 GCF_054781275.1 Nocardioides ginkgobilobae
ATCGTCTGGAGGTCCGCCGGTCCTTCGGCACCATCAGTGCTCGCCCTACTGCGCGACCTCGAAACCGTCGGTTTCGCAGATGCTCCGCGAGTGGTCGGCGATGGCTACGCCCCTGACGGGCAGATGGGGCTCGCCGGTGTCGGGTGGGAAGAATTCGGAGACCTGTTGGCCGCGGGGTCGCGCGAGGACATGAAGGCGCTGGTTGATAAGACCAAGCCCGGCGCCAAGCAGGTGCAGTGCGCGCAGTGCACGTCAAGGTTTGGGCGTTACGAAACGTCGCGATTCGCCCTGACCTGCGAAAACGGGTTCTCACGAAGGGTGGGGCCCTACGGGCAGTGGGCCTGCACCCGTCGGTGCACCCGTCGAGGACCTGCATGAACACACGTTCGCAAGTACCCCGCCGATTCGCCCACTACCTAGCCTACGGGCCCCAACTGACCTCGGTGGGCGCTCAAATTGCCACATCTTGCATTTTGCTGGCACCGTTTGCAGATTGTCTGCGCCGCGGCATCACCCTCGTGGTGGCGGGCGGTTCTGCACATCTGGGGACAGTCCTGTGGACGAACTACACGCGTGTAGTTATCCCCAGAACTCTCCACACCTGTGCACTCGCGCCGGGCGACCGAGGCGCGGGCTCGACGAGGTGGGTGAGGTTCAGCGGGGCGCCGCTGAAGGTCACGCCGCGCCGCTGCACCTGCACCTGCACCTGCACCTGCACCTGCACCGGGGGACCGTGAGGTTCAGCGGGGCGCCGCTGAACCTTCCGGCGGTCCGACGGCCCGGGCGGACCTCAGGCGACGGCGAGCCGCAGCAGTATCGTCACGACCAGGACGAGCCCGACGAGCACGAGCCCACCGACCTGGTACGCCGTGCGGCGCTTGCCCCGGGGGGCGTAGACCAGCAGCGCGGCGACCACGAGGCCGCCGGCGAAGCCGCCGAGGTGGCCCTGCCAGGAGATGTTGGGGAAGGCGAAGGTGATGAAGAGGTTCACCGCGAGCAGCGCGCCGATCTGGCGCAGGTCGCCACCGACCTTGCGCACGCAGACGGCGAAGGCCGCGAAGAGCCCGTAGATCGCACCCGAGGCACCGAGCGTGAGCTGGTAGTCGGGGCTGAGCCACAGCACCGCGACCGACCCGGCCAGCAGCGAGAGCAGGTAGAGCGCGAGGAAGCGCGCGCGGCCGAAGAGGTGCTCCAGCTGGGGGCCCAGCAGGTAGAGGGCCAGCATGTTGAAGCCGATGTGGAGCAGGTCGATGTGGGCGAAGCCCGAGGTGAGGACCTGCCAGTAGGCCCCGTCGACGAAGCCGGGCAGCCAGGTGCCGCCGCGCTGGCAGAGGTCTTCCGACAGCCGCAGGTCGTAGAGGCCGCCGATCGCGCAGAGCCCGTCGGGGCGCAGCCCGAGCAGCTCCACGAGCCGGCTGGCACCGCCGCCGGTGAGCGCGATGGCGAGCCACACGCCGACGTTGACCGCGATCAGCCCGATGGAGGTCGCGCTGGCGTCGGTGGGCCGCATGCCGCCGTACGTCGTGCGGCCCGAGCGGGTCTGCTTGGCACCCTGGGCCACGCAGTCCGGGCACTGGAATCCCACCGCGGCGTCGCGCATGCAGTCGGGGCAGATGGGCCGCTCGCAGCGCTGGCAGCGGATGTGGGACTCCCGACCGGGGTGCCGGTAGCAGACAGGCACCCCGGTCTCGGGAGTCGGAGGCTGGGTCACGCCTCCTTGATCTCCACGGACTCGATGACCACGGGGTCGACCGGACGGTCGCCGGGGCCGGTCTTGGTCGCGGCGATCGCGTCGACGACGTCGCGCGAGGCCTGGTCGGCGACCTCGCCGAAGATGGTGTGCTTGAAGTTCAGCCAGGTGGTCGCGCCGACGGTGATGAAGAACTGCGAGCCGTTGGTGCCCGGGCCGGCGTTGGCCATCGCGAGCAGGTAGGGCTTGTCGAAGGTGAGCTCGGGGTGCGGCTCGTCCTTGAAGGTGTAGCCCGGGCCGCCGGTGCCGGTGCCCAGCGGGCAGCCGCCCTGGATCATGAAGCCCGCGATGACGCGGTGGAAGCCCAGGCCGTCGTAGAACGGGCCGCTGCGGCCGTTGCCGGCGTCGTAGGACTTCTCGCCGGTCGCGAGCCCGGTGAAGTTGGCGACCGTCTCGGGCGCGTGGTTGGGGAAGAGGTTGAGGGTGATGTCGCCTCGGTTGGTCTTGAGGACTGCCTGCGGGTCAGCCATGACTGCCTTTCGCGCGTTCGGGGTACACCGGGGTGTACGACGGGGACCCGTCGTACGCGACGATCCTCGCACGCGCGACAACCATCCCTCCGGGGACCCGGGTGGGGACCGCGTGGTCAGATGGACCGGAACGGCACGAACCGAGGAGAGGAAGTGACGCGGATGCGTCTGCGCAGGAAGAAGTCCTTCATCGAGCAGGCCGGGGACTACGTGGAGTCGGTGGTCGACACCGTCCGTCCCCAGGTGGAGGCTGCCCTGTCCGAGGCTCGGGAGAAGGCCGGTCCCGCGATCGCCGACGCCCGCACCAAGGCGACCCCCTACCTCCTCGAGGCCCGTGACAAGGCCGTCGAGCTCGGCACCGAGGCCCGCGAGAAGGCCGGCCCCGCGCTGGCCGACGCCCGCCGCAAGGCCGCGCCGTACGTCGCCTCCGGCACCGCCTTCGCCGCCGCGAAGGGCCACGAGCTCGGCGACCGCGCGAGCGTCACCCTCGACGACGCGCGCTCCGCGGTCTCGGAGAAGGTGTCCGGCAAGGTCGCCGACCTCAAGGGCGAGCAGCCCAAGAAGGGCTCGAAGCTGAAGAAGCTGGTCCTCATCGGCGGCATCGCCGGTGTCGTGGCCGTCGTGGCCCGCAAGCTCCAGGGCGGCCAGGACTCCTCCGCGTGGCAGTCGTCCTATGTGCCCTCCCCGCCGCCGAAGGCGCCGGCGCCGGTGAAGCCCGACGTCGACGCCGCCGTCGTCGCCGGCGACGACCCCGGCGGCTCCTCGCCCGACGAGGCGCTGGCCGACAGCGCCGAGGGCGCGCACGAGGTCACCACCCCCGACGACCCCGCGACCACCGTCGACCTCGACGGTGGCGCGCACAAGAAGTAGCGCCTCCGCACCACCAGCCTCACCGAGCCGGCAGGTCCCCCACCCGGGGGCCTGCCGGTTCGTCGTTCCCGGGGCCGGGCCGTGGGGACGGCCGAACGGGCAGGACCTGCCGAGAAGTTCTGCCCGCTCGACCTCCCTGCGTGGACGGGTCAGGTACGACGGCGCCGGGACGGCTCGAGGTCCTCGGGCCGGTGCTGCTCGACCCAGTCGTCGATGCGGGCCCACCAGTCGTAGAGCCACTCGATCCGGGCCTCGCGGTCGGTGGGGATCTCCGCGCGCGGCACCTGCCACCACTTCATCGTGATCCGCTTGTCCATGGGCAGCTCGCGCCACATGTCGCCGACGGTCATCACGTGGTCGAGCCCGGTGTGGGCGACCAGCACGACATCGGCCTCGGGTGCCGCGTCGAGGGCGGCCAGCAGCCCCCCGGGCCGGGGCGCCAGCACGTGCACCATCTCCTCGGCGCGGCGCGCCATCGCGTGCAGCCCGAGCCTGTCCAGCCGCTCGATCGCCCGGCTGCGGCGGGCGTCGGTGAAGTTGCCGCCCTCGGGGAAGATCACGAACGCGTCGTCCTCGTCCAGGCCGGTGGCCAGCGCGGCGATCTCGGCCTCGAGGTCCGTGCCGCGGCCCGGGGTGATGAACCGCGCGGGGATCCTGTGCAGCAGCGTGTCGATCACCGGGTCCCAGGCCAGCGTCGCCTTGAGCACCACGCGGGGCTCGCGGCTGTACCACGCCATGAGCGTGTGGATCAGGGTGAAGGAGTCACCGGGGCCCGCGTGCCGGCAGCAGACCAGGATCGGCACGCCGGGGTGCGCGTCCGGGGCCGAGCCCTGGCTCACGACCTCCAGGTGCAGCACCCGCCGCGCCTCGGAGAAGAGCAGGGCCATCACGCCCTGCACCAGGTCGTAGTGGATGCCCTCGAAGTACGGCGTGCGGATCCGCCGCCCGAAGCCCGAGGCCAGCCACAGGCCCAGGAGGACGAGCAGCAGCACCGCCTCCATGGTCAGGTACAGCACGACCATCCACAGCAACCGCGGCGCACGCCAGCGACCGGGCAGGAAGGGCGAGGCCGCCGCGGCCCCCAGCACCCACAGGGGCAGCGTGGTCCACACGAGCACGGTGAGGGCCAGCACCAGCGGCACGCTCACCGCCCGCCGCAGCACCCTCACCTGGACCTCACAGCCCCATCACACCACCTGCGGCGCCCCGCGACCCGCACCCGCGACCACCGCGGGGTGCCAGCCCGGTCGACCCGGCGCGTCCTTCCGGAGACGTGCGCCGGCTCGCCGAGGCACGGTCGGACCCGGCGTACGGCGCGGCGTCACAGCCCGTGGGCGTCGAGGTACGCAGCCCCCGCCTCCCGGCTGAGCCGGATCTTGTCGGCCACGGCACGGAAGTCGCGCCCGGCGAAGACCGAGTCGTCGCGCTCGGAGGTGCCGCCCGCGGGCAGGACGTGGGCCTCGACGTCCTCGGGCAGCTCGTCGAGCTCACGGTGCAGCCGGTGCCTGCGCGCGACCTCGAAGGAGACCCGCGCGACGTCCCACGGTCGGCGCGGCGGGCGCAGCGGCCGGTCGATCCGCCCGACCTGCAGCACGAAGATCCGGGTGGCGCCGAGCTGGTGGGCCCGGGCGACGGGCACGGAGTTGACGATGCCGCCGTCGAGGTAGTGCTCGCCGTCGATCCGCTTCGGAGGCAGCAGCCCAGGCACGGCGGCGCTGGCGACCACCGCGTCGACGACGTCGCCGGAGTCGAACCAGTGCTCGGCCGCCCGCTCGATGTGGGCCGCGCAGACCTGGAGCGGCACCGCGAGGTCGGCGAAGGTCACCTCCCCGAGCTCCTCCCGCAGCCGGGTGGCCAGCGGCCGCGCCGACCACACGTGGGTGCCGGTCACGACGGCCCGCCGGACCGCGCGCAGCGGGTTGTCGCCGTACACCTCCTTGGAGGAGGCCGCGACGCCCTGCCACAGGTCGGTGAGCCGGTCCACGACGCCGGGGTGCGGGTCCTGGGCGACGAAGGCGCCGTTGAGCGCACCGACGCTGGTGCCGAGGACCAGGTCGGGGGTGATGCCGCGGTCGAGCAGGGCGCCGAGCATGCCGACCTCGACGGCCCCGAGCGCGCCTCCGCCCCCGAGGACGAAGGCGGTGCGGGGCGTGGTCACGGGCGGGGTCCGGGCAAGGCGGTCCGTGGACGGCTCAGCCGGCGGCGGGCGCGGTCGGCCCGGTCGACCCGGCGTCGGCCCAGGCCTCGGCGCGCACGCGGCGGGTGGCGCGGTGCTCGGCCCAGAAGCTCAGCAGGGGCACGGTGCCGCTGACCAGCGTGACGGCGGTGAACGGGATGTCCCAGTCGGCCCGGCGCGAGAGCCAGAAGGCGCTGAACAGGAAGATCATGTAGAGCCAGCCGTGGGCGACCCCGAGGTACGCGGAGATGTTGGAGCCCAGCTCCCAGCCGGCACCGGTGTCCTTGGCCAGCCAGGGTGCGTCGGAGACGAGGTAGCCGTAGTGCAGCGGCAGGCCGACCAGGCACAGCACCACCAGCAGGACGCCGACGATCGCGGCCATGGTGCGGTAGGCCCGCAGCGGGGTGCGGAGGTCGTCGGGGAGCTCGTGCGTCACGTGCCCGACGGTACCGGGGTGTCGGACGCCGGCTCCGCGGCCGCGTCCTCCTCGTCGCGGCGGCGGGTGACGTCGCGCACGTAGCGCCACCACACGAAGGCCGCGAAGGCTGCGAAGACCACCCACTCCAGGGCGTAGAGCAGGTTGCGCAGGCCGGTGCCGCCCGCCGGCGGGGGCAGCTCCTCGAGGTCGGCGGGCGCCAGGGTGGCGGCCGCCTCGAGCGGCTCGGTGCGCTCCTGGTCGAGGACGGCGTAGGCGCCGTAGAGGTCCTGGTCGACGTGCTGGATCAGGTCGGCGGTGCGGACCTGCGGGACGACGTCGTCGGTGCGGTCGGTGTCGACCTCGCCCGTGCCGTCGGTCGGCTGCAGCCAGGCGGTGACCGCGCCCGGGCCGGTCGGCGCCGCCGGGGCCTCCTCGACACTGGGCGACCAGCCGAGCACCACGGGGAGCGCGGGGTCGGTGGCGGCACCCACGGCCAGCGGGGTCACCACCCAGAACCCGTCGCGCCCCTCGTGCTCGCGCCCGGAGACGTAGACGGTGCCCTCGGGGAGCCAGCTGCCCTCCACGAGCACCGGCTGGCCGACGTACTCACCCGGGAAGGGGTCGTCGGGGCCCATCGCCTCGGCGAGCGGGATCGGCTCGACCTGCGTCAGGTCGACGGCCTCGGCGTCGCGCCGCGCCTGGTAGGAGTCCCACTGCCACCAGCCCAGCCCGCTCGCCGCGGCCACCATGAGCAGCGCGAGCAGGTGCGCGCCCCAGTAGCGCGGGGCGAGGACGGAGGGCACGACTCCAGGGTACGAGCGCGGCCGAAGCCGTCTCGCGGCGGTGCCATCACCACTACTGGTCTGACCACTTGACCTCTGGCACCTGCCCGCCTACGGTCGTCCCGTGCCCCTGACCCCCGTGACCCGCCGCTCGGTGCCCGACGAGGTCTTCGACCAGGTCCTCGCCGAGGTCGTCGACGGCGGCCTCGCCCCCGGCGAGCAGCTGCCCAGCGAGCGCCGGCTGGCCGAGGTCCTCGGCGTCTCGCGCCCCGCCGTGCGCGAAGCCCTGCAGCGGATGGCCGACACCCGGCTGGTCGAGGTCCGCCAGGGCGAGGCCACGACCGTCCGCGACTTCAAGAGGTACGCCGGCCTCGACCTGCTCCCCCGCCTGCTGGTCCGTGCCGGTGGCCTGGACACCGCGGTGGCCCGCAGCGTCCTGGAGGCGCGGCTGGCCGTGGGCCCGGCGGTCGCCGCGATGGCCGCCGAACGGGGTGGCCCCACGCTGGCCGCGATGCTGGACGAGGTCGTGGACCGGCTCGGTGCCACCGACGACGACGTCGAGCGCCAGGTGCACGCCCTCGAGCTGTGGGACCAGGTCGTCGACGCGGCCGACTCGATGGTCTTCCGACTGATGTTCAACAGCCTGCGCGCGGCGTACGAGCCCGCGCTGGAGGCGCTCGCCCCCGTGATGGCGCTGGAGGTCGGTCAGGTCGAGGCCTACCGGTTGCTCGTCGCGGCCATCGCCAGCGGCGACCCGGAGGTCGCCCGCGCTGCCGCCGACCGGGTCCTGCGACCCGCCACCGACACCATCCTCGGCGCGCTCGGCACCCTCGACCCGACAGGAGCCGTCCGATGACCCGTGTCGATCCCCGCATCGAGCGTGAGGCGGAGGCCCAGGTGGCCGCCGACGAGGCCCGGATCACCGGCCAGGCGCGCCGCCGCCAGTCCCTCCCGCTCTCCGGCGCCTTCCGCCAGTTCTGGCGCCACCCCAGCCCGCCGGTCATCACCGCCGCACTGGTCGTCGCGGTCACCGGCCGGGTCCTCGCGGGCCCGGGCACCTGGTGGGAGCTGCTGGTGCCCGCGGTCCTGCTGGCGATCTTCCCGCTCCTGGAGTGGACCGTGCACGTGGTGGTCCTGCACTGGAAGCCGCGCAGCATCGGCCGCCTGGTCATCGACCCGCACCTGGCCCGCGAGCACCGCGCCCACCACGCGGACCCGCGCGACCTGCCGCTGGTCTTCATCCCGTTCCGCTCGCTCGTCGGGATGATCGTCTCGCTGGCGCTGCTGTCGTGGTGGCTCGCGCCGAGCGCCACCTGGGGCTGGACGGTCCTGGTGACGACGTACGCCGTCGCGCTCGGCTACGAGTGGACCCACTACCTCGTGCACAGCGACTACAAGCCGCGGACCCGCGTCTACCGCGCGATCTGGCGCAACCACCGGCTACACCACTACAAGAACGAGCACTACTGGTTCGCCGTCGTCACCGCGGGCACCGCCGACCGGCTGCTCGGCACCTACCCCGACCCGGGCACCGTCCGCTCCTCGCCGACCGTCAAGGCGCTGCACTCCCAGGACGCCTGAGCCCGCCCGGTCGCTCGCTGAGTCGGCACGGATTCGAGCGTGACTCGGCGCTGGTTCGAGTCCGAGTCGGCACGGATTCGAGGGTGGGTCGGCGCGCGCCGACTCACCCTCGAATCGGCGCCGAGTGACGCTCGAACCGGTGCCGAGTCACCCTTGAAACAGCGCCGAGTCACCCTCGAACGGGTGCCGAGTGAGCGGGGGTCAGTCGGCGCAGGCGGCGAACGGGAGCCCGCGGCGCAGGGTGAGCTCGGCGGCGGCGACGGGGTCGACGAGGCGGTAGCCGATCCTGCCGGAGCCGGGGTCGGCGACGCCGCCCTCGAAGGCCCGCGCCACCTCGGGCGACTCCTCGGCGAGGGCGACCCGCGCGAACAGGTCGCCGCGGTCCTCGCCGAGCCGGATGGTGGCCAGCGTCCCCTCCAGGTTCACGGCGTACGCCGTCAGCGGCTCGAGCCCGGCAGCACCGGCCGGTGCGGGGACGCAGCCGCGCTCGACGTAGGTGCCGACTGCCGTGCCGGTGACGAGCATCCCCGTGGCGTCCTCGGACGCCCAGGACTCGCCCACCTCCACGTCGACCGCAGCGCCGGAGAGCACCAGGCCGCTGTCCACGTCGACGACCGCGTCTGCCAGCGGGCCGACCCCGGCCTCGACGGCCTCCTCGACGGCCCGGGGGTCGATGATCGGGTGCAGGCCCAGGATCCAGCCCACCTCCTGGCCCTCGGCGTCGAAGAGGCGGGCCTCCCAGCCGACGTCCTCCTGGGTGAAGCTGTGGTCGCGCAGCAGCTGCGGGCCGACCGGGCGCAGGAGGCCGTCGGAGAGGATCGCGGTCTCGCGCTGGGCGCGGTCCCAGAAGTCGGCGCGCTCGCCGGCGGGCAGGTCGCTGGACAGCTCGAGCAGCCCCAGCTGCGTCGCGGCGCGGTCGAAGTCGGTGACAGTCAGGGCGGTGACGTCCAGGGGGACGTGCGGGAGCGCGCGCTGGGCCGGGGTCACCGAGTCGGCACTCACCGTCTGGGTCGCGACGGGACCCGGGGGCTCGACGCCGCGCGGGGGCGCGTCTTCCCCGCTGCACCCGGTCAGGGCGGCGCCCAGGGCGAGCACGACGGCGCCGGCGGCCACCCGGCCGCCGACCCTCCCGGGACGAGTCGCACGCACGGGCAGAGTGTGCCACCCCGGGGACCTCCGGACCGTGACTTCGGCCCGACCGAGACGGGGACCACGCCGCGGGGCGTGGCCGGCGTCCACCCGCTCAGGGACGGTTGCGCCCGAGGTCGTCGTGCGCCTGCACCCACTCCTCGGCCACGACGGCCGAGCCGAGCGACAGCTCGCCGGCCAGGACGGTCGCGGCGATGATCTCGGCCAGCTTCAGGACCCCGCCGCTGCCGTAGCAGCCGAGCAGCTCCAGGCACTCCCGCTGGGTGGCCAGGCCCGTGCCGCCGCCGTACGTCGCCACGATGAGCGAGGGCAGGGTGACCGAGGCGTAGAAGTCCCCGTTGGGCAGCAGCTCGGAGAAGCCGTAGAGCGCCGAGGACTCCGCCACGTTGGCGACGTCCTGGCCGGTGGCGATGAAGATCGCGGTGATCCCGTTGGCCGAGTGGTTCCCGTTGTTGTTGGTCACCGACATGATCGAGCCGAGCTGCCCGCGCATGCGTGCCGCGTAGAGCTTGTCGGTGGAGACGTGCATCTGCTCCTCGACCAGCGCCGCGGGCAGGGTGATCTCGGCGACGACCCGCTTGCCGCGGGTGTGGAGCATGTTGACCACCGAGGTCTTCTTGTCGGTGGCGAACTGCCCCTCGAGGAGGAAGTGCAGCTCCCCGGGGTAGTGCTGCTTGATCCACGCGCACGCCGCGAAGGTCGCCTTGCCGGTGAGGTTCTGCCCCGCCGCGTCACCGGTGGAGTAGTTGAACCGGGTGTAGAGCAGCTTCGAGGCGCCGAAGGTCTGGATGTCGAGCAGCTTGCCGGTGCCGGTCGTGGCCTCGGCCGCGGCGGCGACCTCCGGCACGTGCGCGTCCAGCCACACCTTGAAGTCACGTGCCTCGCGGGCGCTGGCGAAGCTGAAGACGGGGGCGCGCTGCATCCGGTCGTCGAGCACCGTCGTGGTGATCCCGCCGGCGGCGCGGCACAGCTTCATCCCCCGGCTGTACGACGCCACGAGGGTGCCCTCGGTGGTGGCGAGCGGCACGAGGAACTCACCGTGGGCGTGCTCGCCGTTGACCAGCAGCGGCCCGGCCAGCCCGATCGGCACCTGGGCGACGCCGAGGAAGTTCTCGATGTTGCCCGGCAGCGTGCTCGGCTCGAGCGAGTACGACGACACGTGCTCGAGCCGGGCACCGGTCTGCTCCTCGGCGTAGGTCCGGCGCGCCGCGATGGCCTGCGCCCCGTAGTCGTCGTCGCGGTCGCGGGGGATCGTGGGCAGCGTCACGAGCAGCGAGCCTAGTGACGCGGTCCCGCTCCGGCGTCACCTCGACGCGCGGTTCCTACGATGGGTCCGTGCCCACCCCCGACGACGGCCTCGGCGGCCCGGACGGTCCTGACCAGCCCGGCGACTCCGACGAGGTGCTGCGGCAGTTCGCCGCGATGGTCGCCGCACCCGACGTGGCCGGGCTGCGAAGCCTCGGGAGCGCGACGGGCGCCGACCCGTTCGCCCGGCGCACCACCAACCCGCACCTGCGCCGGGCGCGGCGAGCGACCCCGGTGCTCCTGCGGGTCCGGGTCGACCTGGTCGGCGCGGCCCCGCCGATCTGGCGACGTCTCGCGCTGCGCTCGGACCTGACGCTCGCGGCCGTCCACGACGTGCTGCAGGCGGCGTACGGCTGGGCAGGCGGGCACCTGCACCGCTTCGCGATCGGAGGCGACTGCTTCGACCCTCGGGCCGAGTGGTTCCTGTGCCCCTTCGACGCCGTGGAGGGGGACGACCTGGGGACGCCCGACTCCGAGGTCACCCTCGACGAGGTGCTGGTCGAGCCGGGGGACGTCCTGCACTACGTCTACGACTACGGCGACGAGTGGGACCTGGTGCTGGTGCTCGAGGAGGTCGCGCCCGTCGGGACGACGACGCCCCCCGCGGCGTGCCTCGACGGCGAGCGCGCCGCCCCGCCCGAGGACTGCGGCGGGGTGCGGGACGTCGCCGACCTCGTCGGCCTGCTCGAGGACCCGAACGCCTTCGACACTGCCGGGGTCGACCGGCTGGTCGCCGCGAGCACCGCGCTGCTGGCGTTGAGGCCGGATCTCGCCGAGCTGCTCGGCCGGCTGCGTGCCACGCCGGTCGGACCGGAGCTGCTCGCCCGCGTCGCCGAGGTCGCAGGCGTCACCGGACCACCGTCACGCGGCGAGGTCCCCGATGAGGCCATCCTGCTCTCACACCTGGCCGGCCACCGGTGGTTCCTGCAGCGCGCGCAGGACGGGGGGCTGCCGCTCACACCCGCCGGCTACCTCAGGCCGGTCGACGTGGCGGCCGCCGCGGCAGTCCTGCCCTCGTGCTCCCACTGGCTGGGCAGGGCCAACCGGGAGGACCTCACCTGGCCCGTGCGCGAGCTGCGCGCCGAGCTCCAGCGCATGCGGCTGCTGCGCAAGCACCAGGGCCGCCTCGTGCTCACCCCCGCCGGTCGCCGCGCCGTCGCCGACCCCTCGGCCCTGTGGGAGCACCTGCGGCTGCACCTGGTGTCGGGGTCCGTGGACGCCTTCGAGGTCCAGGCCCGCCTGCTCGCCCTGCTGTACGTCGCTTCGGAGCCGCGCGGCCACCACGAGCACCGCCTGGCCGACGCCCTCACGTGGCTGGGCTGGCGCGAACGCGGCACGCACCCCATCAGCCCGGACACCGCCGCCTGGGCGATCTCCGAGGTCACGAGCGCGCTGACGGAGGTGGCGGTGCGGGACGACGACCCGTCGCGGGCGGGACGGTCGTCGCGCCGGCTCTCGTCCGTGGCCGTCGAGCTGGCCCGCGCGGCGCTGGCGCCCTGGTGAGGCCGGGTGTCACCGAGTCGGTGAGTCGGTGAGTCGGTGGAGCCTAGGGGACTCGAACCCCTAACCCCCTGCTTGCGCAGCCCAGGATGACCGAGCCGCTACCAATTGCACCCCCGTCGCCGAGGGCGAGAGAACTTCGGTGGAGCCTAGGGGACTCGAACCCCTAACCCCCTGCTTGCAAAGCAGGTGCGCTACCAATTGCGCCAAGGCCCCGGGTGCACGGCGGCGTACGCCGTGCGAGTGGTGCTGAGAAGCGTGAGGTCAGCTGTTGACCGGGTCGGTGGCCTGGGCCCACAGGGCCTGCTCGGCCTTGGACTCCTCGAGCTTGCGTCGGGCGACGAGCGCGCCGCCGACGGCGAGCAGGACCATGACGATCTTCTTCACGGGGGTCTCCTCGGTGTCTCTCCGGGACCCGACCCGTGGGGGCCGAGGCCCGGGGGTGGAGTGGGCCTAACAGGACTTGAACCTGTGACCTCTTCCTTATCAGGGAAGCGCTCTAACCGTCTGAGCTATAGGCCCGCTGCCGGCGGACCGGCGGCAGCCCGACGCGATCGCCGGACCGAGGGGGACACTACAACAGCGCCGCTCACCCTCCCAAAACGGGTGGGCGCCGCCGAGCCGCCCCGGGGCGGCGCAGGTCAGTTGTCCTCGGCGAGGGTGACTTCAACGCCACCGAGGAGTGCGGCGGACATGTTGTAGAGGAACGCCGTCAGCGTGGCGACCGCGGTGAGGATGATGACGTCGATCGCGGCCACGAGCATGGTGAAGCCGAGGACGCGCGAGGTGCCGATGTAGTTCTCGATGTCGAACTCCGAGGCGGAGTCCTCGCCGACGATGTCGGTGACGGTGGCGTTGATCGACTCCCAGACGCCGGCCCGGTCGAGCACGGTCCACACCATGAGCACCGAGACCACGGTGACGATGCCGAAGGCGATCGACAGCAGGAACGAGGTCTTCATGACCGACCAGGGGTCGACCCTGGTCAGGCGCAGCCGCGCCCGGCGGGGGGCACGGCCCGCGGCGGCGGCCGGCGTCGCTGCGGCCGGGGCGGCGTCCTTGTTGGCCTGGTGCTCGTCACCGGCGCGGGCCAGCCGCTCCTTGACCCGGTCGGCGAGCGCCGGCCGGGTCACGGTGTCCTCCGGTCCGCGGGCGGGCACCGGACGCGTGGTCCGCTGCTCGGTGGATCGGTCCGTCATCACTCGTCCTCAGTGTCGGATGCCTCGGGCTCGGATGCCTCGGTGCCGGGGGCGTCGGCCTCGATTGTTGCACTGGCGTCCGCAGGAGCCTCCCCCTGCGAGGACAGCTCCACACCCTCGGCGCCCGGCTCGGCGCCCGACTCGGCGCCCTCGTCGGACTCCTCGTCCTCGGCCGCCTCGACCGAACGAGCGACGACCGCGACGGTGTCCTTCTTCTTGGGCGTCACGAACTTCACGCCCTGGGTCGAGCGGCCGGTCGGGCGGAAGGCCTCGTCGATGGGGCTGCGCACGACCTGGCCGGAGGCGGTGATCGAGAGGACCTCGTCGCCGTCCTCGACGATGAAGGCACCCACGAGACCGCCGCGGTCGGCGTTGGTCAGCGCCATCGCCTTGATCCCCAGACCGCCGCGGGACTGCAGGCGGTACTCCGAGATCCGGGTGCGCTTGGCGTAGCCGCCGTCGGTGATGGTGAAGACGTACTGCGGCTTCACCTCGGCCACCTGCTCCGCGGTCGCCTCGACCGCCGCGGACTCCTCGTCGTGCTCGGCGAGACCGGCGGCCTCCTCGGCCGCGACCTGGGTGGCGCGGATGACCGACATCGACAGCAGCGAGTCGCCCTCGCGGAACTTCATGCCGGTCACACCCGACGTGGCCCGGCCCATCGGGCGCAGCTGGGTGTCGTCGGCGCGGAACCGGATCGCCTGGCCCATCCGCGAGACGAGCAGGACGTCGTCCTCGCCGTGCACCAGCTCGGCGCCGATCAGCTCGTCGTCCTCCTCGCGGAAGTTGATCGCGATGACGCCGGCCTGGCGCGGGGAGTTGTAGTCGGCCAGGCGGGTCTTCTTGACCAGGCCGTTGCGGGTGGCGAGCAGGAGGTACGGCGCCTGGTCGTAGTCGCGGATCGCCAGGACCTGCGCGATCGACTCGTCGGGCTGGAAGGAGAGCAACCCGGCCACGTGCCCGCCCTTGGCGTCGCGGGCCGCCTCCGGGAGGTTGTAGGCCTTCGTGCGGTAGACCCGCCCGGCGGTGGTGAAGAAGAGCAGCCAGTGGTGGTTGGTCGTGGCGATGAAGTGCTCGACCACGTCGTCGCCGCGCAGGGTCGCGCCGCGCACGCCCTTCCCGCCGCGCTTCTGGGTGCGGTACTGCGCGCGCTGGGTGCGCTTGGCGTACCCGCCGCGGGTGATCGAGACGACCAGCTCCTCGTCGGGGATGAGGTCCTCCATCGAGAGGTCCCCGTCGGCGGCGATGATCTGGGTGCGGCGCTCGTTGCCGTACTTCTCCACGACCTCGCCGAGCTCGTCGACGATGATCTGCCGCTGCCGCTCGGGGCTGGCCAGGATGTCCTCGTAGTCGGCGATCTCGGCCTCGATCTTGGCCAGCTCGTCGACGATCTTCTGCCGCTCCAGGGCCGCGAGGCGGCGCAGCTGCATGTCGAGGATGGCGGTGGCCTGGACCTCGTCGATGTCGAGCAGGTCCATCAGGCCCTGGCGCGCGTCGTCGACGTCGGGGGAGCGGCGGATCAGCGCGATGACCTCGTCGAGGGCATCGAGCGCCTTGACCAGGCCGCGGTAGATGTGGGCGCGCTTCTCGGCCTCGCGCAGCAGGAACTGGGTACGCCGGACGATGACGTCGACCTGGTGGGTGACCCAGTTGCTGATGAACTGGTCGATGGTCAGGGTGCGCGGCACCCCGTCGACCAGGGCCAGCATGTTGGCACTGAAGTTGGTCTGCAGCTCGGTGTGCTTGAGCAGGTTGTTGAGCACGACCCGGGCCACCGCGTCACGCTTGAGCACGACCACGAGGCGCTGGCCGGTGCGGTCGGAGGTGTCGTCGCGGACGTCGCGGATGCCCTGCACACGACCGGAGTCGGCGAGCTCGGCGATCTTCAGCGCCAGGTTGTCCGGGTTGACCATGTAGGGCAGCTCGGTGATGACCAGGCAGGTGTTGCCGCGGGCGTCCTCGTCGACCTCGATGACCGCGCGCTGGGTGATCGAGCCGCGTCCGGTGCGGTAGGCCTGCTCGGTGCCGGCGTTGCCCACGATGAGCGCGCCGTTGGGGAAGTCGGGGCCCTTGATCCGCTCGACGAGTGCGTCCTGCAGCTCCTCGCGGGTGGCGTCGGGGTGCTGGAGCGCCCAGGTGGCGCCGGCGGCGATCTCGCGCAGGTTGTGCGGCGGGATGTTCGTGGCCATGCCGACCGCGATGCCGGCCGAGCCGTTGACCAGCAGGTTGGGGAAGCGCGAGGGGAGCACGACGGGCTCGGCGGAGCGACCGTCGTAGTTGGGCTGGAAGTCGACGGTCTCCTTCTCGATGTCGCGGACCATCTCCATGGCCAGCGGCGCCATCCGGCACTCGGTGTACCGCATGGCCGCGGCCGAGTCGTTGCCGGGCGAGCCGAAGTTGCCCTGCCCCTGGACCAGGGGAGCGCGCATGACCCACGGCTGGGCGAGACGCACGAGGGTGTCGTAGATCGCGGTGTCGCCGTGGGGGTGGTACTGACCCATGACGTCGCCCACGACGCGGCTGCACTTGGAGAAGCCGCGGTCGGGACGGTAGCCGCCGTCGTACATCGCGTAGAGCACGCGCCGGTGCACCGGCTTGAGCCCGTCACGCACGTCGGGCAGGGCCCGGCCGACGATGACGGCCATCGCGTAGTCGATGTAGGCGCGCTGCATGGAGGTCTGCAGCTCGACCGGCTCGATCCGGCCGCCGGTGGGAGCGCCGCCGTCGGTGGGGGTCTGCGTCACGTGTCTGTGGCTTTCTGCTCGGTTCTACGGATGTCTAGGGCTGGCGCTAGAGACTGCTAGCGGCCTAGATATCCAAGAAGCGGACGTCCTTGGCGTTGCGCTGGATGAAGGAGCGGCGCTGCTCGACGTCCTCGCCCATGAGGATCGAGAAGATCTCGTCGGCGTGCGCGGCGTCGTCGAGGGTGACCTGGAGCATGAGCCGGTTGTCGGGGTCCATGGTGGTCTCCCACAGCTCCTTGGCGTTCATCTCGCCCAGACCCTTGTAGCGCTGGACCGGGTTCTCCTTGGGCAGCTTCTTGCCCTCGGCCTGGCCCTCGCGCAGCAGCGCGTCGCGCTCGGAGTCGGAGTAGACGAACTCGTGCTCGTGCGGCTTGTTCCAGCGCAGCCGGTAGAGCGGCGGCTGGGCCATGAAGACGTGGCCGTGCTCGATCAGCGGCTTCATGAACCGGAAGAGCAGCGTCAGCAGCAGGGTGTTGATGTGGTGGCCGTCGACGTCGGCGTCGGCCATCAGCACGACCTTGTGGTAGCGCAGCTTGTCGAGATCGAACTCGTCGGTGATGCCGGTGCCGAGCGCGGAGATGATCGACTGGACCTCGGTGTTGGCCAGGACCTTGTCGATGCGGGCCTTCTCGACGTTGAGGATCTTGCCGCGGATCGGGAGGATCGCCTGGATCCTCGGGTCGCGGCCCTGACGGGCCGAGCCACCGGCCGAGTCGCCCTCGACGATGAAGACCTCGCACTCGGCGGGGTTGGTCGACTGGCAGTCCGAGAGCTTGCCGGGCAGGCCGGCGCGACCGAGCAGGCCCTTGCGGTCGCGGGCGAGGTCGCGGGCCTTGCGGGCGGCGTTGCGCGCCTGCGCCGCGGCCTGGGCCTTGCGGATGATCTCCTTGGCCTCGGCCGGGTTCTCCTCGAACCACGCACCGAGCTGGTCGCCGACGATGCGCTGGGTGAAGCCCTTGGCCTCGGTGTTGCCGAGCTTGCCCTTGGTCTGGCCCTCGAACTGCGGCTCGGCGAGCTTGATCGAGATGATCGCGGTGAGGCCCTCGCGGATGTCCTCGCCCTTGACCTTGTCCTCGGGCTTCTTCATCAGGCCCCAGTCCTCGCCGCGGCTGTTGACCAGGCTGGTCAGCGCGGCGCGGAAGCCCTCCTCGTGGGTGCCGCCCTCGGCGGTGTTGATCGCGTTGGCGAAGGTGTGGACCGACTCGGTGTAGGTGTCGGTCCACTGCATGGCCACCTCGAGGCTCATGTGGTTCTCGACGTCGTCGGGCGACTCGGCCTCGAAGGAGATCACTGTGGGGTTCGCGGCGTGCTTGGTGCGATTGAGGTGGTTGACGAAGTCGACCAGGCCGTTGTCGTAGCGGAAGACCTGCTCCAGGGCACCCGCCGAGCGCTGCGGCGCGGCGGCACCCTCCTCGCTGGAGTCGACGGTGTCGTCCTCGACGGCCTCGGCCACCGCCTCCGCGCCCTCGCGCTCGTCGCGCACGACGATCTCCAGCCCCTTGTTGAGGAAGGCCATCTCGCGGATGCGGTGGGTGATGGTCTCGAGGTTGTACGTCGTGGTCTCGAAGATCTCCGGGCTGGCCCACCACGTGATGGTGGTGCCGGTGCGCTCGCCGTCCTCCATCGGCCGCACCTGCTCCAGCGGGCCGTCGGGGACGCCGAGGCTGAAGGTCTGGCGCCACAGGTGGCCGCGGTTCTTGACCTCGGCGACGACCCTGGTCGACAGCGCGTTGACGACCGAGACACCCACGCCGTGCAGACCGCCGGAGACCTTGTAGCCGCCGCCGCCGAACTTGCCGCCTGCGTGGAGCACGGTCAGTGCCAGCGTCAGGGCGGGCAGCTCCTGGCCGGGGGCGGTGTCGGTGGGGATGCCGCGACCGTTGTCCTCGACCTTCATCGCGCCGTCGGCGCACAGGGTCACGACGATCCGGTCGCAGTAACCGGCCATCCGCTCGTCGACGGCGTTGTCGACGATCTCCCAGATGAGGTGGTGCAGGCCGCGCTCGCCGGTGGAGCCGATGTACATGCCCGGGCGCTTGCGGACCGCCTCGAGACCCTCGAGGACCTGGATCGCCGAGGCGTCGTACTCCACGCCGTTGGGGGGCTGCGGGGTGCTCGCCGCAGGGGTCTCGACCTGGCTGTCCTCGGACACACGCGCTCCATCTCTGCGGGCTCTGCGACGAGCCGTGGCACACAACAGGTCGCCCGAGGCGACCTGCATCCCATACTAGCCCGTCAGTGGCCTCCACGCGCCCCCGCGACCCGCCGGGCGGGGTCGTGCCACGCCCCGGATGGCCCCTCAGCGGCTCGTGGAGGCCTCCAGGAGGGCCTGGGAGGGGGCCCGACAGGGGCGGGTACGTCGGAGGGCGTCCCAGATCGGCTCCTGCGCGCTCGTGCGCTCGGACCGGGCTCGTCCTGGCCACCCGGCCGGGTCTCGCTACCCGTAGGTGTCGCGAGGCCCGCGGCCGTCGCGCACCGACCGGGGCCCCTTGCGCCAGGTGGGCAGGTGCGGCCCGAGGACCTCGATGACGGTGACCGTGCCCGCGCCCAGGTCCTCGTTGAGCCGGCGCACCAGCTGCGGGGCCAGGAGCGTGAGCTGGGTGGCCCAGGCGGTGGAGTCGGTGCGCACGACCAGCCGACCGTCGGCGAACGTCTCGGGGGTGCAGTGCCCCGCGACCTCCTCACCGACCAGCTCCGGCCAGCGCGCGAACACGCCGCGGACCCGGAGGTCCAGGGCCCAGCCGTGGTCGGCGACGAGGCGCGCCAGCGTGCTGTCGAGCAGCTGCGGGTCCCGGTCGTCACCCGGCGCGGGGCGAGGGCCGTCGCCGCCGGTGCGCCGCTTCCGCCTGGGCCGCCGGACGCCGCCCGCGGTCGCCCCGGCCACCGCCTTCGCCGTGCGGCGAGCCAGGTCCAGCCCGTCGTCGGAGTGCGGGAGGTCGGTGGCCGGCAGGTCGTCCAGGTCCGGGCCGTGGTCGCGCTCGCGGGGCAGGGCGGACCGGCCCGAGTGGCCCTCGGGCGGCCCGTGGTCCGGGTCCGGCGTCGCGGGGTGCTCAGTCGTCACGGGTGACCTGGCCTCCCGCGACGAGGAACCGGACGCCCCGGAGCGCGGCCGGCACGTCCTCGGGGACCGCGGCGGTGACGAGCACCTGCTCCGCGCCGGCCACCAGGGCCGCCAGCTGCTCGCGCCGCTGCGAGTCCAGCTCGGCGAAGACGTCGTCGAGCACGAGGATCGGGTCGTCGCCCTCGGAGCGCAGCAGGTCGTACGACGCCAGCCGTAGGGCGAGCGCGAAGGACCACGACTCGCCGTGCGAGGCGTAGCCCTTCACCGGCAGCCGGACCGCGACCGGCGCGGTCTGGGGCTCGCCGGTCTGCTCGCCGGTCTGCTCGCCGGTGCCACCGTCCCCGTCCTCCGGCCCGGGCGGCTCCGGGGCAGCGACCGCCGCGGGTCCGAGGGTGAGCAGCAGCTCGTCGCGGTGCGGCCCGACCAGGGACAGCCCCCGGTCGAGCTCGTCGCGGCGCCGCGCCTCGACCTCGACCAGCAGGCGCTCGGCGAGGTCGTCCACGCCCAGCTCCCAGGCGCGGTCGGGCAGCTCCAGGCTCGGGCGGTACTCCACGTCGGCAGCGTCGCGTCCGGCCCCCTGGGCCACGGCGGCGTACGCCGCGACGACGTACGGGCGCAGCGCCTCGACCAGCCGCAGCCGCTCGGAGAGCAGCTCCGCGCCGGTGCGGGCCAGGTGGGAGTCCCAGACCGACAGGGTCGCGAGCGCCCCCTCGGCGGACGTGCTGCCGCGGCGCGCGGCGCCGGCGGTCTTCAGCAGCGTGTTGCGCTGGCGCAGGATCCGGTCGTAGTCGGACCGGACGCCCGCCAGGCGCGGGGCGCGCAGCACGAGGAGGTCGTCGAGGAACTTCCGTCGGTCCGAGGGGTCGCCCTTGACCAGGGTGAGGTCGTCGGGGGCGAAGACGACGGTGCGCACGAGGCCGACCAGCTCTCGCGCCCGCGGGAGCGGGGAGCGGTTGACCTTGGCCCGGTTGCTGCGACCGGGGTTGATCTCCACCTCGAGGACCGCGGTGCGGCCGTCGCGCACCACGGCGGCCCGCACGACGGCCCGCTCGGCCCCGGCGCGCACCAGCGGCGCGTCGCTGGCGACCCGGTGCGAGCTGAGCCGGGAGAGGTAGTCGATCGCCTCGACCAGGTTGGTCTTGCCCTGGCCGTTGCGACCCACGAAGGCGGTGACGCCCGGCTCGAGCGGGACCTCCGCGGTGGGGTAGGAGCGGAAGTCGTGCAGCGTCAGGTGCGAGACGTGCACGTCACGCCAGGTCGGGTTCCGGGCCGGGCTCCCCGCCGGAGGCGGCCTGGGTCGCGTGCCCACCGAACTGGTTGCGCATCGCCGCGACCGCCTTCATCGCGGGGGAGTCGTCCTGGCGGGAGACGAACCGGGCGTAGAGCGCAGCCGTGATGGCGGGGGTCGCGACGGCGTTCTCGATGCCGGCCTCGACGGTCCAGCGTCCCTCGCCGGAGTCGTCGGCGTAGCCGCGGATCGATGCCAGGCCCGGGTCCTCGTCGAGCGCGGCCACCAGCAGGTCGAGCAGCCAGGAGCGGATGACGGTCCCCTCGCGCCAGGAGCGGAAGACCTCGGTGGTGTTGTCGACGACGTCGACGGCCTGGAGCAGCTCCCAGCCCTCGGCGTAGGACTGCATGACGGCGTACTCGATGCCGTTGTGGACCATCTTGGAGAAGTGGCCGGCGCCCACCTTGCCGGCGTGCACGGCGCCGAGCTCGCCCTCGGGCTTGAGCGCGTCGAAGGCCGGCTGCACCTTCGCGACGTCCTCGGCGGTGCCGCCGTACATCAGGGCGTAGCCGTTCTCCAGGCCCCAGACCCCGCCCGAGACGCCGCAGTCGACGAAGCCGATGCCCTTCTCGGCGAGCATCGCCGCGTGCGCCTGGTCGTCGGTCCAGCGCGAGTTGCCGCCGTCGACGACGAGGTCGCCCTCGCCCAGCAGGTCGCCGAGCCGCTCGATGGTCTCGTGGGTGGGGGCGCCGGAGGGCACCATCACCCACACGACCTTGGGGGAGGGCAGCGCCTCGACCAGCGCCTCGAGGGAGTCGACATCCCGCTTGTCGGGGTCGTGGTCGAAGCCCACGACCGTGTGTCCGGCGTTGCGCAGGCGGGTGCGCATGTTGCCGCCCATCTTCCCGAGTCCGACGAGTCCGATATCCATACCGAGCAGCCTAGGACCCGAGGCGGTGGGAGCGGCCCGTCAGGCGGGTGAGGCGCTCAGGAGAGCAGGCGGCGGGGCATGAGGAGGTAGCGGAACCCCGGGTCGCTGTCGTCGTCGGTCACGCCCGAGATGACCACGGGCTTGGAGGCCTGGGTGAAGGCGAGCTGGACCGTCGGCTGGTCGATGGCGGTGAGGCCGTCGAGGAGGAACTGGGGGTTGAAGCCGGTGGTCAGGTCGTCACCGGTCACGACCGCCTCGACCGACTCCGAGGCCTGGGCCTCGTCGCCGGATCCCGCGTCGAGGGTGAGCACACCGTCGGAGAAGGCGAGCTGGACGGCGGTGTTGCGCTCGGCCACGAGCGAGACGCGCTTGACCGACTCCACCAGCGCGGCCTTGTCGACCGTGGCAAGCGTGAGGTGCTCGGAGGGGAAGAGGCTGCGGACCTTGGGGAACTCCCCGTCGAGCAGCCGGGTCGTCGTACGACGCATGCCGCCGGGTCCGGCGCCCTCGAAGCCGATCAGGCCGTCGCCCGCGCCGCTCGCGCTGAGGGCGATAGCGATCTCGGCGCCGGCGGTGAGGGACTTGGCCGTGTCGGCGAGGACCTTGGCGGGCACGAGCGCGGCGAGGGTCTCGTCGGGGGTGCGCGGCTCCCAGCTGAGCTCTCGCTGCGAGAGGCGGAAGCGGTCGGTGGCCAGCAGGGAGATCGTCGAGCCGTCGATCTCCAGGCGCACGCCGGTCAGCACCGGCAGCATGTCGTCGCGTCCCGCGGCGGTGACCGCCTGCGCGACGGCGTGGCTGAAGAGCTCGCTGGGGACGGTGCCGGTGGCCTGGGGCATGGCGGGGAGCGTGGGGTACTCCTCGACCGGCATGGTCTGGAGGCTGAAACGGGCCGAGCCGCAGGTGAGCTGGACCCGGGCGCCGTCGAGCGTCATCTCGACCGGCTTGGCGGGGAGGCTGCGGCAGATGTCGGCGAGCAGCCGGCCGCTGACCAGGGCACGGCCCGGGTCGTGGACGTCAGCCTGCAGGGTCGCGCGTGCGGAGGTCTCGTAGTCGAAGCTGGACAGGACCAGCCCCTGGTCGTCGGCCTCGATGAGCAGGCCGGCGAGGACGGGGACGCTCGGTCGCACGGGCAGGTTGCGTGCCGCCCAGGCGACGGCATCGGCCAGCACGTCTCGTTCGACGCGGAACTTCACGGTGTCAGTCCTTCGGCAGGAGGGGCGCGGGGCCGGGCAGGGGGACCGGGCGCGGGGCACGGCGGTGGACCCGGGGTGACGGGGAGTCGCATCCTGCCACGCGCCGCCCACCGGAGGGGAGCGCTGGTGGGTTTTCCCCAGGGAGGGGCCCGGGAGGAGTTCCACGGGGAATCGGGATGGTCAGGGTTCCAGAGGAGTCATAGGAGCTGTGGACTCTGTGGACGAGCTGCGTTCCTGCAGGTGGTGCGGAGGAATGCGAGTGCACAGGGGGTGGGGAGGAGTGGTGTGGTTCCGCGGCGGCGCCTGTGCAGCCAGGACGGGCCCGTGGACCCGACGCGATCTGGTCCACAGATCCTCCCCGTGTAGTTCCGGGTGGATCTGCCCGTCGTCCACAGGCGCGAACGACACGTTCCGGACCCGGGGGAGCCGGCCGGTCAGGCCTGGCGTGCCTGCATCTTCACGCGGTTCGTGAGCTCGGAGACCTGGTTGAACACGGCTCGGCGCTCGGCGAGCAGCTGGTTGATCTTGCGATCGGCGTACATCACGGTCGTGTGGTCGCGGTTGCCGAACTGTGCGCCGATCTTGGGCAGGGAGAGGTCGGTGAGCTCGCGGCACAGGTACATCGCGATCTGGCGCGCCATCACGAGGTGCCGGCCGCGGCTGGGGCCGGTCAGCTCGTCGATGGTCAGCCCGAAGTAGGCCGCCGTCTGGGCGATGATCAACCCGGCGGTGATCTCGGGCTCGCCACCCTCGGGGATCAGGTCCTTCAGCACGATCTCGGCCAGGGTCATGTCGACCTCCTGGCGGTTGAGGTTGGCGAAGGCGGTGACGCGGATCAGCGCCCCCTCGAGCTCGCGGATGTTGGTCTGGATCTTGGAGGCGATGAACTCCAGGACGTCCGGCGGCGCGGTCAGCCGGTCCATCGCGGCCTTCTTGCGCAGGATGGCGATGCGGGTCTCGAGGTCGGGCGGCTGGACGTCGGTGATGAGGCCCCACTCGAAGCGGTTGCGCAGCCGGTCCTCCAGCGCCTCCAGCCTCTTCGGCGCGCGGTCGGAGGTCAGGACGATCTGCTTGTTGGCGTTGTGGAGGGTGTTGAAGGTGTGGAAGAACTCCTCCTGGGTCTGGGTCTTCCCCTCCAGGAACTGGATGTCGTCGATGAGGAGCACGTCGACGTCGCGGTAGCGGCGCTTGAAGCGGTCCTGCCGGTCGTCGCGGATCGCGTTGATGAACTCGTTGGTGAACTCCTCGCTCGAGACGTAGCGCACCTTGGCTCCGTTGTAGAGCGAGCGGACGTAGTGGCCGATGGCGTGGAGCAGGTGGGTCTTGCCCAGCCCGGAGTCGCCGTAGACGAGCAGGGGGTTGTAGGCCTTGCCCGGTGCCTCGGCCACCGCCACGGCGGCCGCGTGCGGGAAGCGGTTGGACGAGCCGATGACGAAGGTCTCGAAGGTGTACTTCGGGTTGAGTCGCGTCTCCAGGGCGTTCGGGCGTACGCCGCTGTCGACCGGGGCGGGGGGCTCGGGCGTGCTCGGGGTCATCTCGCGCCGGGGTGCGGGGGGCACGGGGCCGAGGTCGGGTGCCGGGGCAGCGGCGAGCGGGGTCGTTGACTCGTCACTGCCGATCGTCGAGTCGACAGGACTATAAGTCGACATATCGCTTGGCGGGTCGGTGTCCTCCAGCGCGGGGTTGACCGTGACGGCGATCCGGATCTCCTGGCCGAAGCGCACCGACAACGCGTCCTCGAGCTGCGCGCGCAGCCGGCCCTCCAGCTGGTGGCGGGTGAAGTCGTTGGGGACGGCGATGATCGCCGTGTGCCCGTGCAGGGTGATCGGCTCGCTGGCGCGCAGCCACGCGCGCTGGTTGGGCTGGAGGTCCGCGACCACGCCGTGCCAGGCGGAGGCGAGGTCCGAGAGGTTGTCGTCCACGGTGGGGGTGCTCCGCCCTGCCCCGGTCGGAGGGGTCCCTCACGGGTCCGGGGAGCTGCTCGTCTGGTGGGTGTTCGGTCGGTCTCGCGCCACGGCCGCGGTCGGCGTCTCCACCGTCCGCGCTGCTGTGACCTGCTCATGTTCCACAAGTTGATCCACAGGCTGTGAACCCGGGTCGGGGGATGTGGACCCTCGGTGTCCCGGTGCTCGCGCCGGACCGGGCTCCATCACAGTCGTCGCAGGTCAGACCCGGTGGATCGACCTGGGCGGGCCCGTCGGCACTGACGGAGCGGTGGTGCCCGAGCGTGGCGCGGAGGCGGGACCTCGAGAGTGGAACCTAACCCGGCACCCGGGGGGGCGCAAGGAGTTCTCCACAGGCCGGGGCGCCGCGAGCACGACGGCGCGGGTGGGGGGTCGGCGAGGGTTTGACCCCCCGTCGCGCGCCCGCGTACCGTTGGCCGGTCATCCGAGGAGATCTGTGTGTCGACGGGTGCCGCATGTCCATGACCGTCCCCGGCTGCCGCCGGGCCGGCGTGGGTGGGCGGTGCCGGCCGAAGGTCGCGTACCGGTGGTGCCTCCGGGCGCCCCGGTCGGCACAGCCGATCACAGGGTGGGAGGTCCGGCACCGCCGGGCCCGACGCAGACGTCCAGCAGAACCCTCCGCGAGAGAGAGCAGTCGTGAGCAAGCGCACGTACCAGCCCAACAACCGCCGCCGTCACAAGGTGCACGGTTTCCGTCTCCGCATGCGTACGCGTGCGGGCCGCGCGATCCTCAACCAGCGGCGCCGCAAGGGCCGCAAGTCGATCGCGGTCTGACCCGACCGCCGGTCGCGCCCGCCCCGTGCTCCCCGCTGAGCACCGGCTCGACGACGCCGGGCTGTTCCGGCTCGCGACCCGTCGCGGGACGCGTCGCTCCTCGCCCACGCTGGTGACCCACCTGCTGCAGCGCGAGGGCGACGCTCCTCCGCTCGTCGGGTTCGTCGTCAGCAGGGCGGTGGGCAACGCCGTCGTCCGCAACCGCGTGAAGCGCCGTCTTCGCCACCTGGCCCGGGAGCACGTGTCCTCGCTCCCGGGCTCTTGCGTGCTCGTGGTGCGTGCGCTCCCGGCCTCGGCGTCGGCTTCCAGCGCCGCGCTCGGGGCGGACCTGTCCGGTTGCCTCGCGAGGGTCCCGGCGTGAGGGACCCCCTGCGGCTGGTGCTCATCGGCTTCCTGCGCGTCTACCGGAAGCTGGTCAGCCCGCTCTACGGCCAGGTCTGCCGCTACCACCCCAGCTGCTCGGCCTACGCCCTGGAGGCCGTGACCGTCCACGGCAGCCTGCGGGGCAGCTGGCTGGCGGTGCGGCGCCTCGGTCGCTGCCACCCGTGGTCCGACGGCGGCTACGACCCCGTGCCCCCTCGCCACCCGGAGGGCACCATGGACGCCGACACCCCGTCCGGCCCCACCCCATCCCCGCACGTCCGCCCCACACAAGGAGTCTGATCCGTGGGAACCATCGGTGACATCTTCGGCTTCCTGGCCGCACCGCTCTACTACGCCATCTCCGGCGTCATGCTCCTCTGGCACGAGCTGTTCACGCTGCTCGGCCTCGACGAGGACGGGGGCCTCGGGTGGGCCCTGTCGATCATCGGCCTGACGCTGGTCATCCGCGCAGCCCTGATCCCGCTCTTCGTGCGCCAGATCAAGGCCAGCCGCAACATGCAGCTGATCCAGCCCAAGGTCCGGGAGCTGCAGAAGAAGTACGGCCACGACCGGGAGCGTCTCGCGCAGGAGACGATGAAGCTCTACAAGGACTCGGGCACCAACCCGTTCGCGTCCTGCCTGCCGATCCTGCTGCAGATGCCGATCTTCTTCACGCTGTTCAGCCTGCTGAACAACGCCTCGAAGGAGGTGGGCCGGGGGTTCCTGACCGACGAGCGCGCGCGCAACTTCGGGGAGTCGGAGCTCTTCGGCCGGATCCCGATCGCGGACAGCTTCTGGGGCTCGGGCATCTGGCGCGAGGGCGGCGGTGACGCCGCCGTCATGGTGCTCGCGCTGTTCCTCGTGCTCGCCATGACCGCCACGACGTTCTTCACGCAGCGCCAGCTGATGAGCAAGAACATGCCGGCCGATGCGCTGTCCGGCCCGTACGCGCAGCAGCAGAAGCTGCTCCTCTACGTCCTCCCGGTGGCCTTCGGCCTCGGTGGCGTGGCCTTCCCCATCGGTGTCCTCCTGTACTGGACGACGTCGAACCTGTGGACGATGGGCCAGCAGTTCTACGTGATCCGCAACAACCCCGCTCCGGGCACCCCGGCCGCCAAGGCGAAGGAGGAGCGCGACCGCGCCAAGGCGCTCAAGCGTGGCGAGGCCGTCGCCGAGGTCGAGGCGCCCGTCGTGGAGGAGCGCCGCCCCGCCCGCCGTGAGCAGCCCCAGCGGCAGCCGCGGGCCGCCCGGAAGAAGGCCGCTCCCGCGAAGGGTGCGCCGGCCCGGAACCAGACCCAGAAGAACCAGAAGAAGGGAGGCGGCTCGTGAGCGAGTCGACCCAGACCTCCGACGCCGTGGAGTCCGCGGACGTCGAGCAGGACCAGCCCGTGGTGAGCAGCCGGATCCAGGCCCTCGAGAACGAGGGGGAGATCGCTGCCGACTACCTCGAGGAGCTGCTCGACATCGCCGACCTCGACGGTGACCTCGACATGGACGTGGAGGGCGACCGGGCCGCGGTGTCCATCGTCGGTGCGGACCTCTCCCAGCTCGTCGGTCGCGACGGGCAGGTGCTGGAGGCGCTGCAGGAGCTGACCCGGCTGGCCGTCTACCGCGAGACCGGGGAGCGATCCCGGCTCATGCTCGACATCTCCGGCTTCCGCGCCCAGCGGCGTACGGAGCTCGAGCAGGTGGCTGCCGACGCCGTCGCCCAGGTGCGGGAGCGTGGCGAGCGGGTCTCGCTGGAGCCGATGTCGCCGTTCGAGCGCAAGGTCGTGCACGACGCGGTGGCCCAGGCCGGGCTCGTGTCGGAGTCCGAGGGCGTCGAGCCCCGGCGGTTCGTGGTGATCCTCCCTGAGTGACGCGCTGCCCGATCCGGGCGCTGTTTCACGTGAAACACCCCCCACGCCCGCAGTGGCGCGGGGGGTGTTCCCGCATGAGCGGCTGGCACTGGCCGAGCGGTACGTCGGGTGGCTGGCCGGCGCGGGGACGGAGCGCGGCCTCATCGGCCCGCGGGAGGTGCCGCGGCTGTGGGACCGGCACGTCCTGAACTCGGCCGTCCTCGGTGAGTGGGTCCCCGACGGGGTCCGGGTCGCCGACATCGGGAGCGGGGCCGGCCTCCCGGGTCTGGTGCTCGCGCTCGCGCGACCAGACCTGGACGTGACCCTGGTCGAGCCGCTGCTGCGGCGTGCCACCTTCCTGCAGGAGGTCGTCTCCGACCTCGACCTCCCCGTGCGCGTCGTAAGGGCCAGGGCGGAGGAGCTCCACGGGGTCGAGTCCTTCGACGTCGTCACCTCCCGTGCCGTGGCGCCCCTCGACCGCCTGGCCGGCTGGTGCATGCCGCTGGTCGCGGCTGACGGCGCCATGGTGGCGCTCAAGGGCTCCAGCGTCACCGACGAGGTGGAGCAGCACCGCGAGGAGCTGCGGCGGCGCGGGACCGGGGATCCGGAGGTGCGTGCCCTGGGGGCGGGTGTCCTGGAGTCCCCTACCTGGGCGGTCCGGGTTTCCTGGGCCGGCGAGCCGCAGGTATCTTGGCGCATCGCCCGGGACGCTCGTCCTCGTGGGCAGCGAGCACAGCGTCGTCCCGGCCCCGGCGGACGTCGACGCGGGAAGGGCACCCGGTGACCGGAGAGGCTCCTGTGCCGAGCGGGGACACGGATCCTCGTGACGAGTTTTCCACCGGTCGTCCCACGCTCAACCAGCCGAGTTCTCCACAGATCGAGGAAAGTTCTCCACAGGTGTCTGTTTCACGTGAAACATCCGGCGGAGCCGGCAACAGCGGCGGGGCGTTCGTGGTCCGCACGGCAGCAGAGCTCGCCGAGATGGAGCCGACCGAGAGCGACGACCTGACGCCCCTGGCTCGGGCGACCGAGTTCTCCCTGTCGCTGCGCAGCAGGGCTGCCCGGCGCTCCCCCTCGCCCCGGCCCGCGGCGACCCGTGTCTTCGTGGTCGCCAACCAGAAGGGCGGGGTCGGCAAGACCACCTCGACCGTCAACGTGGCGGCAGGACTGGCCTCGCTCGGGCAGCGCGTCCTGGTGATCGACCTGGACCCGCAGGGCAACGCCTCCACGGCGCTGAACGTCGAGCACCGGCGGGGCGTCCCCTCGACGTACGACGCCCTGGTCGACGGCGTGCCCCTCACCGACGTCGTGGCGCCGTGCCCGGACGTCGACGGCCTGTGGGTGGTCCCGGCGACCATCGACCTGGCCGGCGCCGAGATCGAGCTGGTCTCGGTGGTCGCCCGCGAGGGCCGTCTGCGCAAGGCGATCCAGGGCCACCCGTGGGTCGGGACCGCCGAGGCCGTGGGCGAGGACCGCTTCGACTACGTGCTCATCGACTGCCCGCCGTCGCTGGGCCTGCTCACGCTCAACGCGCTCGTGGCCGGTGAGGAGATGCTCATCCCCATCCAGGCCGAGTACTACGCGCTCGAGGGCCTGGGACAGCTGCTCGAGACCGTCGACATGGTCCGGGCGCACCTCAACCCGTCGCTGGCGGTCTCCACCATCCTGCTGACGATGTACGACGCCCGCACCCGGCTCGCCGCCGGTGTCGCCGAGGAGGTCCGCGACCACTTCGGGGGCCAAGTGCTCCGCACGGCCATCCCCCGCTCGGTGCGGGTGTCCGAGGCGCCGTCGTACGCCCAGACGGTCATGACCTACGACCCGGGGTCCGCGGGCGCGCTGTCCTACCTCGAGGCCGCGCGGGAGATTGCCGAGCGAGGAGCCCCCCAGTGAACGCACGTCCGGCTGCGCGCCGTGGCCTGGGCCGTGGCCTCGGCTCGCTGATCCCCACCGCTCCGCCCGAGGAGACCGCGGGAGCCTCAGCCCAGGTCTCCGCCGCCGACGGCGACGCCGGCGCAGGCGCTCCGGGTGCGGAGGCCCCACGAGCCGACTCGAACGGCTCCGGCGTCCCGTCGGGCACCGACAGGGTGCCGGCCGCCGACGCCGGGGACCTGGCGCCCGTGGACGGTGCCTACTTCGCCGAGGTCCCGATCGGCCAGATCGTCCCCAACGCCGTCCAGCCGCGCCACGTCTTCGACGAGGAGGCGATGGCCGAGCTGGTGCACTCGATCCGCGAGGTCGGGCTGCTCCAGCCGATCGTCGTGCGGCGTACCGGTCCGGAGTCCTACGAGCTGGTCATGGGCGAGCGCCGCTGGCGGGCCTCCCAGCAGGCGGGCCTGGAGGTCATCCCGGCCATCGTGCGCCAGACCGAGGACGACGACATGCTCCGGGACGCGCTCCTGGAGAACCTCCACCGCTCCCAGCTCAACCCGCTGGAGGAGGCCTCGGCGTACGCCCAGCTGCTGGAGGACTTCGGCTGCACCCACGAGGAGCTCGCGACCCGCATCGGTCGCTCCCGCCCGCAGATCTCCAACACCCTGCGGCTGCTCAAGCTGAGCCCGGCCGTCCAGCGGCGTGTGGCTGCCGGCGTGCTCTCGGCCGGGCACGCGCGCTCGCTGCTCGCCGTGGACGACCCCGCAGTGCAGGACCGGCTGGCGTCGCGGGTCGTCGCCGAGGGGATCAGCGTGCGTGGTCTGGAGGAGATCGTGGCCGTGGGCGACCACGGCGACGAGGGCGCCGGGCGTGTGGTGCGCCGCAAGCCCACCGCACCGGGGCTGGCCGAGATCGCCGACCGGCTCTCGGACCGCCTCGAGACCCGGGTCAAGGTGGACCTGGGTCGGAGCAAGGGCAAGGTGCAGATCGAGTTCGCCTCGCTGGAGGACCTGCGGCGGATCATCGACATCATCGACCCGCGCAACCGGTCCGACCGGCCGATCTGACGCCTGTCGATCTGACAATAGATCGCTTTGTCGACTTATCGATGAAGTGATCTAGGCAGGTCCCGGCTGGCGCCAGCTGAACCTCTCGGCGTACGGGCGAACGGGCCTCAGGCCCCAGTGGCCTTGGCCCGTCGGGCCTCGGCACGGCGACGCTGCTCCTCGGCGTCGAGCCGGGCGGCCTCCTCCGGGGTGGGGGCCGAGCCGCCGAAGCGGGCCGGCAGCCACCACGAACCCGGGGGCTGCTCGTCGGCGGGGTACGCCGCGATCGTCTCCTCGAGCATCGTGCTCATCCGGGCGCGCAGCTCGGCGGTCTCCGCGACGGGGTCCGCACCCGTCGGGCGCATCGGCTCGCCGACCCGGATGGCGATGGTCTTCCCGCGGGAGAAGTCCCTGTCGTGGTCCTTGGTGAAGATCCGCTGGGTCCCCCAGAGGATGACCGGGACCAGCGGCACGTCGGCCTCGGCCGCGATCCGCACCGCGCCGGTCTTGATGTCCTTGATCTCGAACGACCGCGAGATGGTGGCCTCGGGGAAGATCCCGACCGCCTCGCCCCGCTTGAGGTAGTCCACCGCGGTGCGGAAGGAGGCCAACCCCTCGCCACGGTCGACCTCGATGTGGTGCATCGAGCGCATGACCGGACCGCCCACCGCGTTCTGGAAGATCTCCCGCTTCGCCATGAACCGCACCTTGCGTCCCGAAGGGTTCGCCGCGAGACCGCCGTAGATGAAGTCGAGGTACCCCACGTGGTTGACCGCCAGGAGCACGCCCCCCTTGCGCGGCACGTGCTCGGTGCCGGTCAGGTCGAAGCGCTGACCCAGCAGCCGGAAACCGGTCTTGGCGGCGAGGATGATCGGGGGGTACGTCAGGTCCAGCACGCCCCGATCCTGCCACGTGGGCCCAGCGCGCCGGCCAGCCGCCGGCGGGCGGGAAACGACGGGCAGGGTCGAGGAAGGGGTGGCCCGAGCGTCAGTTGACGTCCGTGCCGGGAGCGTCGTACCCCGCGGCGAGCCCGCGCTCGGAGATCTCGTGCTCCAGCGACGCGCCGAAGGTCGCCCGCAGCTCGATCTCGTCCTCGAGCACACCGGCCAGGCGGCGTACGCCCTCACGGATGCGCTCGGGGGTGGGGTAGCAGAAGGACAGCCGCATGGCCCCCGAGCCGTAGCCGTCGGCGAAGAAGGCGGTGCCCGGCACGTAGGCGACGCGGGCGGTCACGGCGCGCGGCAGCATCGCCTTCGCGTCGATGCCCGGCGGGAGGGTCAGCCAGACGTAGAAGCCGCCGTCGGGGACGTTCCAGCGGCAGCCGGCGGGCATCAGGTCGTCGAGGGCGGAGACCATCGCGTCGCGGCGCTCGCGGTACATCTCCCGGAACTGCTTGATCTGCCCCTGCCAGTCATGGGCGGAGAGGTACGCCGAGATCGCCATCTGCGAGAACTGCGGCGGGCAGAGGGTCGCGGACTCCTGGGCCAGCACGAGCTTCTCGCGCACGGGGTGCGGTGCGAGCGCCCAGCCGACCCGGAAGCCGGGGGCGAAGGTCTTGGAGAAGGACCCGAGGTAGATGACGTTGTCGGCGTCGTCGGCACGCATCGCGCGCAGCGGCTCCTGGTCGAACCCGAGCAGGCCGTAGGGGTTGTCCTCGAGGACCAGCACGCCCTCGCGCCGACAGATCTCCAGGACCCGCGAGCGTCGCTCCAGCGACATCGTCACGCCGGCGGGGTTGTGGAAGTTCGGGATCGTGTAGAGGAACTTGATCCGGCGCCCGGCGCGCTTGGTGGCGGCGATCGCCTGCTCGAGCGCCTCAGGGACCAGCCCGTGGGCGTCCATCTCGGCGTGCACGACCTCGGCCTGGTAGGCGCGGAAGACGCCCAGCGCACCGACGTACGACGGCGCCTCGCAGATCACGACGTCGCCGGGGTCGCAGAAGATCCGCGTCACCAGGTCCACCGCCTGCTGGGAGCCGACCGTCACGACCACGTCGTCGGGATGGGCCTCGATGCCCTCCAGCCGCATCACCTCGGCGATCTGCTCGCGCAGCTCCGGCACGCCCTGGCCCGAGCCGTACTGCATCGCCACCGGCCCGTGTTGCAGCACCAGGTCGTTGATGGCGTGCCCGACCACGTCCAGCGGCAGCCCGGTGATGTTGGGCATCCCGCCCGCCAGCGAGACCACCTCCGGCCGGGAGGCGACCGCGAAGAGGGCCCGGATCTCCGAGGCCGTCATGCCTGCCGTGCGCGCGGCGTACCGGTCGACGAAGGAGTCGAGACGGGCGTGCGAGCGCGCAGGGGTGCTGTCCATGATCCCTCTAGCATGAACGATGAGGCACCCGCACGCACGCGCTGGCCGGGTGCTGGGCGGGTCGTGGGGGTGTGGCGGTCCTCACCTCCGCCCCGGATGGAGCAGAGGCTGCGGAGGTGCACCGTGGGACGTCGGGTCGTGCCGCTCACGCTGGACCTGCTCGACCGGCTGTCGCCGGACGAGGCCCCGTGCCGGGCGTGCCTGTGCTGGGCCGTCGACGCCGTACGCCGGGAACGGCTCGGCCCCGACCTGGGGTCCCGCGTGGAGGCCAAGGACGCCTGGGTGTCCGAGCTGCTCCGGGAGTGGGGCTCGTGCGGGCGGGCGGTCGTCCTGGACGCCGAGCCGGTGGGGCTGGTGCTCTACGCCCCGCCTGCGTTCCTGCCCGGGGCAGCGGCCGTGCCGACCACACCGGCCTCGCCCGATGCGGTGCTGGTCGCGGACATCTGGGTGCGGCCGGACCTGCGCCGCCACGGCCTGGGCCGGTTGCTGGTGCAGGCGACGGCCCGGGACCTCGTGGCGCGCGGCGGGGTCCGGGCGATCGAGGCCTTCGGTCGCCGCGGCCCGGGCGCGCCCGCCTGCACCGCGCCGGTCGACTTCTGGCTGCGCACCGGGTTCCGCACGCACCGGGCCCACCCGGTGGTGCCCCGGGTGCGGATGGACCTGCGGAGCACGGTCACGTGGATGGACGAGGTGGAGGCCGCCCTGGAGCGGCTGGTCGGGGTAGTGCGACCCTCACCCGCCCCGGAAGCAGCAGTCCCCGTCGTCCGGAGGGACGACGGGGACGTGCGGTGATGCTTCGGAGATCAGGCGGGGGTCTCGACACGCGGGTCACGGCTTCGCAAGCTCAGCCGTGCCACTTGCTCGACCACCGATCGAGGAGTCCGCTGGCGCGTCCCCCTCAGGCCGTGTAGTCGGCCAGCTCGTTGAGCAGGGTCGCCTTGGGGCGGGCGCCGACGATCGACTTCACGACCTCGCCGCCCTGGTAGACGTTGATCGTCGGGATGCCGGTGACGCGGTAGGAGCTCGGCGTCACGGGGTTCTCGTCGACGTTCATCTTCAGGAAGGTGATCTTGTCGCCGTGCGCGGCGGCGATCTCCTCCAGGATCGGGGCGACCTGGCGGCACGGGCCGCACCACTCGGCCCAGAAGTCCACGAGGACCGGCTTGTCGGACTTGAGCACCTGCGCCTCGAACTCGGCGTCGGTGACGGCGGCGATGTTGCCCACGACTGGGCTCCCTTCGTCAGTACTGCTGGGTGGGTCGTGCGGGGTGAACACCGCACTCGGCGGCGGTGTTCCCAGGGGCTGCTCAGGCGTTGATCTCGGCCTGGGCGCGCTCGGCGGCCTCGGTGGTGCTGGAGGTGACGTGCTCGAGCTCGCCGAGGTAGCGCTCGGCGTCGAGGGCGGCCGCGCAGCCGGTGCCGGCGGCGGTGATGGCCTGGCGGTAGTGGTGGTCGACCAGGTCGCCGCAGGCGAAGACGCCCGGCAGGTTGGTCATGGTCGAGGGGTGGTCGACCAGCACGTAGCCTCCTGCGTCGAGGTCGACCTGGCCGTGCAGCAATTCCGAGCGCGGGTCGTGGCCGATCGCGATGAACAGGCCCGTGGCCGGGAGGTCGGAGCGCTCGCCGGTGACGGTGTCCTCGAGCACGACCTTCTCGAGGCGGTCCTCGCCGACGATCTCGGCGACCTTGGAGTTCCAGATGATCTCCAGCTTGGGGTCGGCGAAGGCGCGCTCCTGCATGATCTTGGAGGCGCGCAGCTCGTCGCGGCGCACGATGAGGGACACCTTGGACCCGAAACGAGTCAGGAAGGTCGCCTCCTCGACCGCGGAGTCGCCGCCGCCGACCACGGCGATGTGCTGCTCGCGGAAGAAGAAGCCGTCGCAGGTGGCGCACCACGAGACGCCGCGGCCCGACAGCGCGTCCTCGTTGGGCAGGTCGAGCTTGCGGTAGCCCGAGCCCGTCGCCAGGATCACCGAGCGCGCACGGAACTCACCGGTGGCGGTGCGCACGACCTTCACGTCGCTGGTCAGCTCGACCTCGACGACGTCGTCGGCGACCAGCTCGGCGCCGAAGCGCTCGGCCTGCGCGCGCATCTCGTCCATGAGGGCCGGGCCCATGATGCCGTCGCGGAAGCCGGGGAAGTTCTCGACCTCCGTGGTGTTCATCAGCGCACCTCCCGCGGTGACCGACCCCTCGAAGACCAGCGGGTGGAGGCTGGCCCGGGCGGCGTAGACGGCAGCGGTGTACCCGGAGGGGCCAGAGCCGATGATGATCACGTTGCGGATGTCGTCGGACATGCGAGTCCTTCCCCGCCTCGAGGGCGGACGATGACGGTCGGTCGGTGCGCGGCGCCGGACGGCCCGCACAGAGGTGGAACCGATCGTAGGCGAGCGGCATTCCAGCGCCCGGGGACGCCCGCGGGCGCACCGTGGTCGGGGGTTCGGAAGTGCCGGTTCGGGGGTCAGGGCACGGGCAGGGTGACCGAGCGCAGGACCTCGCCGGTGCCGCACTGCAGGAGCGCGGCCACCTGGGTGGCGCCCTCGACCGGGCGCAGCACCAGGACGGCCGGCGACCCGTCGTACACCACGGCGACGGGGGTGCCGGGGCCGACCTCGGGCGGGGTGCAGCCCTGCCACTCGCGCTGCACGCGAGGAGCGGCGTCCCGCAGGAGCTCGGGTCCCTGCGTCCGGGCGGCGGTGCGACCCGCACCGTCGAGGCGTCGCTGCAACCGCTCGGCGACGTCGGCGAAGCTGCGCTCGTCGACCTCCACGAGGCGACCGCCCAGGGCCAGGAGGCCGTCCGCGAAGGCCGACATCGAGCCGGCTGCCGCGCCGCCGTCGGTCGCCGCCTCGGGGGAGGCGTCCAGCGCGTACGCCTCGGCCTGCTCCTCCGCCTCCATCTCGGCCAGGTCCTCGTCGCTGGCCCGGCCCTCGCTCGGGTCGGCGAGCTCGCCGTCGGCGGCCACCTCCGAGGTCGCCGCCGCGTCCCCTCCGCTCTCGGTGCGGTCGACGACCGCGTCCACGCCCACTCCCGCCACGACCACCGCGGCGGCGGCGACGAGCAGGGTCAGGCCGCGGCGCGGTCGGCGCGCTGGCGCGGCCGGGCGGGGCGCGCCGGCAGCGCGCGCTGCTGCGGCGTAGCCGTCCAGGTCGTCGTGCAGGTCGTGCGGGGACGCCTCGCCGTCGAGTCGGGCGAGGACGTCGTCGAGCCGCGCGGCGACGTCCTCGGGGACCGGCTCGTCGTGGCGCGCACGGCCCAGCAGCCGTCGTAGGCGCGCCTCGTCGGCCGGGCTCAGCTCCTCGCTCACGGCGGGTGCTCCTCTGGTCAGGGTGCGGGGGATGGGTGGTGCTGGTGCTGCGGTGGTGCCCCGCCTGCGGCGGGTGGTGCTGCCCCGGGGCGGACCCCGACGGCGTACGTCGGTCGGGGGCGGTCCCCTCGGGTGTGCATCGAGCGGGTGCGGATCGCCTCAGGGCACCGGTGGTGCCCGGGCTTCCGAGGGTCCGACGTGCGGGCCGGCGACGGGGTTCCCGGTCGTGGGGTGGTCCACCTCACCCGGCTCGGTGTCGCGCAGCAGCGGGGCCAGGACGACCGCGAGCCGGGCCCGCGCGCGGGAGCAGCGGGACTTCACGGTGCCGACCGGGCAGTCGAGGATCCGCGCCGCCTCCGCGACGGGGTAGCCCTCCATGTCGACCAGCACCACCGCGGCGCGCTGCTCGGCCGGCAGCGCGGCCAGGGCGGCGAGCACGGCGCGTCGCTCCTCGGACCGGACCGAGGCCGCGTCCGGCTGCTCGGGGGCGTCCCCGGGGGCGCGACCGGCGACGGGGTGGTCGTCGACGTCGTCGGGCAGGGGGTGCGTGCGACGCACCTTGGCCGCGCGGAGCCGGTCGAGGCAGGCGTTGACGACGACGCGGTGCAGCCAGGTGGTGACGGCGGAGTCGCCGCGGAAGGAGGCCGCCCGGCGGTAGGCCGAGACCATGGCGTCCTGGAGGCCGTCGGCGGCGTCCTCGGGGTTGCCGGTGGTGCGCAGCGCGACGGCCCAGAGCCGGTCGCGGTGCCGTCCGAAGAGCTCCCCGAAGGCCCCGGACTCGCCGGCGACGTGGGCGGCCAGCAGCTCGCGGTCCTCGCGGGTCGACCAGTCGGTGGGGCCGGGCCCGTGGGTGCCGTCCGCCGGAGCGGGGTCCGCGTCCTCGGCCCCGGGCAGCGGGGCGCCCTCGGGCTGGACCGGGACGCTCATCCGCGCACCGTGATCTCGGCGACCTCGGCCCGCCAGCCGTCGGGGACCTGGGGCAGGCCGGTGAACCAGACGGTCACGTAGCGACCCTGGGTCGGCCCGTCGAGCTCCACGGTCTCCTCGGGTCCGCCGGCGACCTGGGCGACCGGCTCGAGCCCGCCGGCGACGGGGTCGCCCACGGGCGCCTGCTCGGTGAGGAAGAGCGAGACCTCGGTCGGCGCGCCGACCAGCTGGAGGTCCACGGCGCGCACCTCCTGGCTGTTCCCGAGGTCCAGCACCAGGCCGACGCCGGTCTTCAGGCCGGCCGGCCCGAAGTCCTGCAGGTAGGTCGCGGTGCGCCAGGTCGTGGCGTCGTCCCCGTCGACGACCAGCGGCAGGCTCTCGGGGTTCTCCTCGCCGTCCTCGCCCTGGGGGTCGAGGTCGGCGACCCCGGCGACGTCGAGGGGTCGGGCCGGAGCCGCGGAGGCGCGGTCGGTGGGGGAGGCCGAGCGCCGCTCCTCCGGGACGGTGCCGAGCGGGGTCCGACCCCGACCGAGGTTGAAGGCCACGACGACCGCCACCAGGACCACCATCGCGGCGAGCAGCACGGCGGCGAGCCGGAAGGTGTTGCGCCCGGGCACCTCGTCCTCGACCACGGGGCCGGTGCCGGTGGGCCAGCCGGTGTCCACCAAGCCGTGCGCGCCGGTCGGGTAGCCCGAGTGGCCCGGGTGACCCGTGTGGTGTCCGGCGTCGGTGTCCCACGGCCAGTACGACGCCGAGCCGGTGCTCGGCGCGGGGACCCGGCTGCGGCGTACCGGGGCGCCCTCGGGCGGGTCGGGCGCGAAGAGCGGACGAGCCGGGGGCTCCTCGAACGGCGGCGGCGGGCTGGCCGGGCGGGCCTCGGGGTCGGCGAGGAACCCCGGCAGCTCGGCCTGGGTGACCTCGCCGGTCGCCTCAGCGGGCGGGCCGTCGTCGGTCCTCCCGTCGGGGGCCCGGTCGGGGGCCGGGTCGGGCGCCTCGTCGGACGCCGTGCTCGCCGCGACCGGCGACGGGGGTGCGGTGGTGTCGGCGTGCGGGTCGCGCACGGCGAACTCCGGGACCTGCGGCAGCACGACGGTCTCGTGGCCGCGGCTGACCAGCCGGGAGACCATCGACTCCTGGATGCCGACCGGGTCGCCGACGAACTCCTCCAGCGCCTCGCGGAGCCGGGAGGCCGGCACGTCGCCGCCGGGACGCGGGTGGAGGACCTCATCGCAGAGGGTGTCCAGCTCGCGGGGGATGCCGGCGCGCACCTGCCGGGGCCGTAGGACCCGGTCGTGGTCCGTGGGGGCCGGCGGCACCGCGGAGCCGGAGCGACCGGCCCAGCGACCTGTGAGCGCGGCGTACAGCAGGCCGGCGAGGTCGACGACGTCGCCCTCGGCGCTGCCCTCGGAGCACCCGTGCAGGGCAGCGTCGACCGACCAGCCGATGACCCGGACGGCCCCGGAGGTGTCGACGAGGAGGTTCTCGGGGTTGAGCCGACCGTGGGGGACGCCTGCGGCGTGGGCGACGGAGCACGCTGCGGCGACCTCGCCCACCAGCCAGGCGGCCCGTCGCGGCGCGAGCGGCCCGCCGGTGGCGAGCATGATGTCGAGCGACGTGCCCGAGCCCCACTCGTTGACGACGTAGCAGAGACCGGCGCTGCGCTCGGCGTCGAGCACCCGCAGGATGTGCGGGTCGAGCACCGTCGCCGAGCGACGCGCCGCGGCGAGCAGCCCCTCGGCCCGCGGGTCGTCGGCGCTGATGACGTGGAGCGCCACGTGCCGCTCCAGCACCCGGTCGTGGGCTCGCCAGAACCGGCCGTCCCCGCTCTCGCTCAGCAGGTCGACCAGGCGGTACCGGTCCGCGAGGACGTCTCCGGGCCGGATCGAGGCGGGCACGCGGCTCCCTGGGGCGGCTGGTTCGGGTGGGTCAGGTCGGTCAGGTGGCTCGGGGGCCATCGTAGGGCGGTCGCGTCCGCCGTGTGGCGGGACGGGTCGGCCGGTCCCCGGTCACCGGAGCGGACGGGGCGGACGGGGCGCTCACGAGCGTCGGGTGACCAGCGACAGGACGGCGGTGACCTCACGCACCCGGAACGCCCGGGCCAGCGCGAGGAAGGCGAGCACGTCCACCCCGCCCACGACCGCGACCACCACGGCCGACCACGCCCGCCCGGGCAACGGGGGCTCCTCGCCCGCCACGGCGTCCAGGCCCAGGTGGACCGCCCAGGCCAGCGCCGTCGAGAGCGCCACCACCAGGACGATGCGCACCGCGAACCGCAGCAGCCGGGCGCCGTCGAGGCCGCCGAGCCGGCGCGAGAGCACGCGGTAGGACAGCACCGCGCCGACGAGGTACGCCGCGGCGTACGCCACCACCAGGCCCGGCGAGGTCCACGCCGGACCGGTGGTCGTCACCACCGCGACCGCGACAGCGACGTTGGTGGCCGCGACCGCGCACTGGTTGAGGAAGACCGTGCGGGTCTGCTCCAGGGCGTAGAACCCGCGCAGCACGAGGTAGTGGACCGTGAAGAAGAGGATGGCGGGACCGAAGAGCGCCAGCGTCGGGACGTAGTTGTCGACCGTGGCGGCCGCGGCGCCGTAGCCCAGCAGCAGTCGAGCCAGCTCCGGAGCCAGGAGCGGCAGCAGGGCGGCGAACGGGACCATCACCACCAGGGCGGTGCGCATGGTCGAGGACAGCGTCGAGCCGAGCCGGGCCAGGTCGCCGTCGGCCGCGGCCCGGGAGAGCCGCGGCAGGATCGCGGTCGCCAGCGAGACGGTGATGACCGAGTGCGGCACCATCACGATGAGGAACGCCGAGGAGTAGACGGTGTAGCCGGTGCCGTCGGCCTCCTCGGCCCCGGTGCCGGTCGAGGCCAGCCGCACGACCACCGTGTAGGCCAGCTGGTTGACCACGACGAACAGCACCGTCCAGGTGCCGAGTCGCAGCGTGTGGCCGAGCCCGGTGTCGCGGAAGTCGAAGCGGGGGCGGTAGCGGAAGCCGGCGGCGCGCAGGTAGGGCAGCAGCACGAGCAGCTGCACGGCGATGCCGAGCGTGGAGCCGATGCCGAGCAGCAGCTCCTGGCCGGTGGTGAAGCCGCCGCGCTGCTCGGCCTGCGTGGCCGCCCCGAACACCACGAGGTAGACCACGAGGGTCGTCACCGAGATGACGTTGTTGGCGATCGGCGCCCACATCATCGGCCCGAAGCGCTGGCGGCTGTTGAGGATCTGCCCGACCAGCACGAACATCCCGTAGAAGAAGACCTGCGGCAGGCACAGCCGGGCGAAGGCCACGGTGGAGCCCAGCGCGTCCGGCGGCCAGGTGTCGGAGGTGTAGAGGTCGACGACCCAGGGTGCGGCGGCGACGAGCACCAGGGTCACAGCCGCCAGGAAGAGTGCGGCGAGGGTGACGACCCGGTTGGTGTAGGCCTCGCCCCCATCGGGGTCGTGCGACATCGCCCGCACCAGCTGCGGCACGAGCACGGCGTTGAAGACGCCGCCGGCCAGCAGGATGTAGAGCATGTTCGGGATCGTGTTGGCGATCGTGAACACGTCGGCGTGCACCAGGTTGCCCAGGGCCGCGGCCAGCAGGATCGAGCGGATGAAGCCCGAGAGCCGGGAGAAGGTCGTGCCCGCGGCCATCACTGCGGAGCTGGAGAGGATCGAGCGCTGCTCCTCGCCCGGGTCCTCCGCCGGGGGCGCCTGACCGCTCACCGTCGCGGCCTCACGGGCCCGCCGTGCGGCGGGCCTCGCGCACGCGTCGCACCAGGCGCAGGCCGATCATCCCGAAGAGCAGGACCGCGCCGCTGCCCATGATCAGCCAGATGACGTTGCTGACCTGCGCCGAGCGGATCGGCAGCTCGGCGCGCGCGCCGAGGGGCTCGCCGGAGGGCGAGGTGACCAGCAGCGACACGTTGTGGACGGCCTGACGGCTGGTGCTCGCCTCGAGCAGCACCGACGCCCGGCCACCGGCACCGACCTCGATCTCGTCGGGCACGGTGAGCGACATCGGCAGGTCGGACTGCGCGTCGAGACGCACCGTCACCGGCTGGTCGAGGTCGTTGACGACGGTGACGGGGAGCCGACCGCTGAGGCTGGAGAGGGTCACCCCGGGCGGGGTGCTCACGCCGACCTGCTCCAGCAGCCCGCGCACGTGCGCGGTCGCCGCCTCGACCGAAGCGCGGGCGGTCCTGCGCACGGGACGGGTGGTGTACGACGCCGCGGCGAGCGCCTCGCCGGCCAGCACGTCGCCGACCTGGTCGTTGAGGGTGAGCACCTCCTCCAGCACCTCGCCGGCGGCGATCTGGTCCTCGACGGCCCGGACCATCGCGGGGCTCAGCTCGGCGACCTCCTGGGAGCCGGGGTAGTTCAGGGTCGCGGGGTCGACCTCGGTCGGCTCCTCGCCCGCGACCGCGTCGGAGACGGTGTCGAGGTCGACCCAGGTGGTGTCCAGGGGCGGCAGCAGCGCCTCGGGGTCGTCGGGCGACCAGCCGGGGGGCAGCACCACGACCAGCGGCTCGGGCTCGTCCTGGAGGAACCGCACGGCCGCCTCGCTCAGGATGCGCTGGCGCACCGAGACGGTGCTCAGGCGCCGACCCGGACCCGGTCCGCCCTGGGCGGCCCCGGAGGAGGCGACCACGACCGTGCGCCCGTCGACGGAGGCCAGCGCCGGGGCGGTCCCGTCGGCACCGATGCCGACCTCGAGGTCGGTGAGGAGCAGCGTCTCGTCGGAGGAGGCCATCGCGACCGCGTCGGCGTCGAGGTAGCCCAGCGGTGAGGAGATGCCCGGCTCGGTGGCGACCTCCGCCTCGGGTAGCCCGGGCAGGGTGGCGCCACCCAGCTGGCGGGCTCGGGCGTACAGCTCGGGGGCGCGCTCGGCGGCGCCGGAGACGTCGAGGTCGCCGAAGGGCAGGGCCAGCACCTGCTGGGTGCCGCTCAGCGCTGCCGTGAGGTCGTCCAGCCAGTCGGTGGCGACCCGGGCGGCGGCCCGGGCCTCGGGGTCGAGGTCCTCGGGGTCCACCGGCTCGGGCACCAGGCTCGTCGAGGGGCTGGGCGACCCCGAGTCGTCCGAGTCGTCCGCGCCGGCCGAGCCGTCCGGGCTCCCGGAGCCGTCGCCGCTCCCGGTGGTGTCCTCGGACGCATCGGTGCTCGTGCTGCCGCTCGGGGAGCCGTCGGTCCCGGTGGGCTCGGGCGGCTCCTCCTCGCCGGTCGCCGGGTCGACGGTCGGCTCGATCGAGCGGGGCGGGTTGCCGGCGGCCAGCTGGGCCGCGGCCGTGGTGAGGGCGGGATCGACCAGCCAGGTCAGCGGCGACCCGCCGGCGGCCGCTGCGGAGTCCACGAGCCGCCCGAGGGTGCCGCCCGGTCCGAGATCCTCGATCCACTCCTGGGTCTCGGCGAGGCTGCCGTCGGCGCGGTGCAGCACCCGGCGGCGGATCGGCACGACGACCGCGACGGGCACCGGCTCGACCACGGTCGCGCCGTCGGGGCGCCGGCCCTGCGCGGGCGGCTGGTCGACCAGCGGCAGGAACGTGCGGGCGCGGCCGTCGGCGGTCGAGTCGCGACCCGCGGTGTCCTGGCCGAGCACGTGCACGGCGAACCAGTACACCCCGCGCTCGGTCACGCCGAGGCGCGAGCGGGCCACGGTGAAGGAGTACGACGCGGTGGCGCCGGGTTCGAGGCGGTCGACGACGGCGTACGGACCCGGGTCGGTGACGCGCTCGCCGACGAAGCCGAGCGGGTCGCTGCGTCGGGCCGCGCGGAGCTCGGCGGCCGTGGTCATGGGGGCGTCGCCGATGACGGGATAGAGGTTGAGCGTCGTCCAGGTCTCGTCGTCGACGTTGGTGACCGTCCCACTGACCTCGACCGTGCCGACGCCCGGGATCTCGCCGGGGGTCAGCTCCTCGATGGTCACGTGGAGGGGCTCCAGCGGCTCGCGGTCGATGGTGCGCCGGGTGGTGGCCAGGGCGTTCGCGGGCGCTGTCGTCGCCGGGGCGGCAGCTGCGGCGCGCAGCCCGCCGTCGGTCGACGGACCGCTGCCCGACGTGGTCGCGCCGACGGCTCCGGGCAGCGTCGAGAGCGCCAGGACGCCGGCACCCACGAGGGTCGCGAGCCCGCGCAGGACAGGCGTCGACGACCGGGGGACCACCCGCCGAGGATAGTTGCTGCGCCCATCCGCCCCTGCGCGCCGGGCCGCGGCCGTGTCCCTGGTCACGCCCGGTGCCCCGCGCTCCTCCGGCCGTCGCCCTGCACGTGGCCCGGCCCGTCGCCCGGACTCTCCTGGCCGGTCGCCGGCATTCGTCGGGACCCCCGACCGACGCCCTAGACTGCTCGCCCGTGTCCCCCGCAGATCCGGCTCCCCTCAGCATCGTCGAGGTGCAGCGCGCGGTGGCCGAGGAGCTCGACCGGCTGGCCCCCGTGATCGACGAGCTCGGGCGCCGCTTCGCCGACGCCGGCCACGAGCTGGCCCTGGTCGGCGGCCCGGTCCGCGACGCGATGCTCGGGCGCCACCACCACGACCTGGACTTCACCACCTCCGCGCGCCCCGAGCAGACCGAGCGGCTGCTCCACGGCTGGGCCGACGCGCTGTGGGACGTCGGGCGCGACTTCGGCACCATCGGCTGCCGCCACGGGGACTGGCAGGTCGAGATCACCACCTACCGCGCCGAGGCCTACGACCCGACGTCGCGCAAGCCCGAGGTGTCCTACGGCGACGACCTGGTCGGCGACCTGGGCCGGCGCGACTTCACCGTCAACGCCATGGCCGTGCGGCTGCCCTCCCGCGAGATCGAGGACCCGTACGGCGGTGTCGTCGACCTGGCCCACCGGGTGATCCGCACGCCCGGCACCCCCGAGGACTCCTTCTCCGACGACCCGCTGCGGATGATGCGCGCGGCCCGGTTCGCCGCGCAGCTCGGCTTCGAGGTGGATCCCGGCGTGGTTGCGGCGATGACCGCCATGGCCGAGCGGATCGACATCATCTCCGCCGAGCGGGTGCGCGACGAGCTGGTCAAGCTGGTGTGTGCACCGTGGCCGCGCCGCGGGCTGGCGCTGCTCGTCGAGACCGGCCTCGCGCAGCGGGTGCTGCCCGAGCTGCCGGCGCTGGCCCTGGAGCGCGACGAGCACCACCGGCACAAGGACGTCTACGAGCACACCCTCACCGTGCTCGAGCAGGCGATCGACCTGGAGGACCGGCTCGGTGGCGGACCCGACTTCGTGTCCCGCTTCGCCGCGCTCATGCACGACGTCGGCAAGCCGCGCACCCGGCGCTTCCTCGACGACGGCACCGTGACCTTCCACCACCACGACGTGGTGGGCGCCAAGCTGACCCGCAAGCGGATGAAGGCGCTGCGCTTCTCCAACGACGAGATCGACGCCGTGTCCTCCTTGGTCGAGCTGCACCTGCGCTTCCACGGCTACGGCAGCGGGGAGTGGACCGACTCGGCGGTACGACGCTACGTCCGCGACGCGGGGGACCAGCTCGAACGGCTGCACGTCCTCACCCGGGCCGACTGCACCACGCGCAACAAGCGCAAGGCCGACCGGCTGCGGCGCACCTACGACGACCTCGAGGCCCGGATCGCCGTCCTCGCCGAGCAGGAGGAGCTGGCCGCCATGCGGCCCGACCTCGACGGCAACCAGATCATGGAGGTCCTCGGGCTCGGTCCGGGTCGCGAGGTCGGCGAGGCGTACCGCCACCTGCTCGAGCTGCGGATGGACCACGGGCCGCTGGGCGAGGAGCGCGCCACGGAGGAGCTGCGCTCCTGGTGGGCCGCCCGGGGCTGAGCCTCGCTCGCCGCGAGACCCTGACCACGCGTCGGGCCACCCTGCCGCGGACGGCGTACCGGCGGTACGGTCCCGCGCATGACGACTCCCGACGAGCTCAGCGCCTCCCTCGAGATCGATGCCGCACCGGCCCAGGTGTGGGCCCTCATCGCCGACCTGCCGCGGATGCGGGAGTGGAGCGACCAGGTCGTGTCCACCAAGGTCATCGGCGGCGAGGTCAAGGTGGGCGCGCGGATGGTCAACCTCAACCAGCAGGGCTGGAAGCGCTGGCCCACGACCGCCAAGGTGGTGCGCTGCACCCCCCACTCCGACCTGGCGTTCCGGGTCGCGGAGAACAAGACCGTGTGGTCCTACCAGCTCGAGCCCCTCGACGGCGGCGCCCGCACGAAGGTCACCCACCGGCGCGAGACCCCCGAGGGCATCTCGGCGCTCTCCAAGGGCCTGACCAAGGTGGTCCTGGGCGGCATGGACGGTTTCACCGCCGAGATGCGCTCGGGCATGCAGACCACGCTGGAGCGGATCAAGGCCGCCGCGGAGCGCTGAGGCTCCCGCGCCCTCGCCGTACGACGAACCGCCCGGTCCTCCTGCGAGGACGGGGCGGTTCGCTGTCAGCGGCAGAGGTCAGTAGCCGTAGTCGTAGCGGCCGCAGCCCTTGCCGAGGGTGAAGGCGACGGTGCCGGTGAGGTCACCGTCCGACCTCGAGGGGCCCTCGGAGTCGCCCGTCATCGACAGCACCTTGAACGACAGGCAGCGGTAGTCGAAGAGCCAGTCGGTCGTGGCCTCCGCGTCCTTGGCCTGCCGGCTCGGGTCGGAGTAGTTGTCGACCCACCCCTTGCCGAAGTCGGAGAAGGTGCTGCGCCCCCCGCCGGCCTTGAACGCCGCATCGGCGAGGTTCGGGGTGTCGTTGCCCGGCTCGGGCACCGAGTCGAGCACGTGCTGGGCCGGCGGGTTGTCGGTGCCCGCGTTGCCGTAGCCGTGCGCCTCGTCGGTGTAGGTCAGCGACAGGCCCGGCTCGAACGTGATCGGGTCACGGTCGATCTGTCCCTTGCCGTCCAGGTCGAAGCCCGACCGGTCGCGCATCTCCAGGTAGTAGGCGTGGTCGAAGTCGGCCTCCTGGCCGGCCTTCACGTAGTTCCACGCCAGCGTGCACGAGCCGGGACCGTCGCTCTTGCAGCCACCGGGGAAGACCTGCGGGTCGTCGGGACCACCGGTCTTCTCGAAGCTGCTGGCGAACAGCTTCCGCTTCGTGCCGTCGGGCAGGGTCGCGGTGACCTCGAGGTCGTCGATGAACCAGCCCGGCCGGGCCAGGCCCGGGTCGGTGGAGTAGCTGAACCGCAGGACCGGCGTCGTGGCGCCGACCAGGTCGGAGACGTCGTAGCTGTCGGCGAGGAAGACCGGGCTGGGGGTGTTGCCCGCCTTGCGGTCCACGATCTCGGTGCCGGCCTGGTAGGAGCCGGAGGTACCCGTGATGCCGTTGTCGTACGCCGCCTGGCAGCCGTTCTGGTTGGGGTTGCCCTGCGTGGGGTCGAGGTTGGACGTCGTGTAGCCGTTCTCCGAGGGGTGCGAGACGAAGTCCTTGCCGTCGGTGGAGGTCAGCACGAAGCCGTAGTCGTAGTCCCACTCGATGTCCCAGAAGGACTTGAACCGGGCGTTGATCGTCGTGCCCGCAGGGAGCTTGGAGGCTCCCGGCAGCGAGATGTCGAGGTTCTTGCCGCCCCCGTCGGTGGCGCAGCCGAAGTCGTTGCCGGACCCGGAAAACCACGCGGAGCGCTTGCTCGCGCCGTCACCGGAGTCGAAGACCGACTCCTCGATCAGCGTGCGACCGGGCAGCTTGGCGACGTACATCTCGGAGTTGCGCACGATGCCGTCGCGGCCGTGCACCAGGGTGTAGGGCTTGCCCGCCGGGGTGCGCCAGGTGATGCGACCGGTGTCCTGCTTGGAGTCCTTGAAGCCGCGGACGGTCCGCTTGCTGCCCGGCTGGAGCACCTCGGGCACGACCCAGCCGAGCTCCTGGCGGCTGAAGGCGTCCATGTTCTGGCTCTTGTCGGTGGCCATGAGGTTCCAGTCGCCGTAGGTCTCGCGCCCGCCGAGGGAGTAGAAGTCCGGCAGGCCCAGGGAGTGGCCGTACTCGTGGGAGATCACCGAGGCGGCGTCGATGGCGGTCTCGGGGTTGACGTTGTAGGGACCGACGCGCACGAAGACCTTGAGGTCCTTGCCGGTGTTGCGCGTGGTCATCTGCTTGCGCGCCTTCGTGGTGTACCAGAGCGGCCGGCCCTCGAGGTCCTTCAGCTGGTCGTCGGTGGTGATGCCGGTCAGGCCGGTCTCGGGGTCGGTGAAGTAGGACTCCAGCGAGGAGGAGTGCGGCCAGATGTTGTCGTACGGCGCGGCGTCGGACGGCGCCTCCGAGCAGGCGCCGAGCTGGCTGGCGCCGTTGCCGCCGCAGCCGGCGAAGACGGCCATGAAGAAGTCGACCAGGCCGTCCTTGTCGGTGTCGAAGTCGGAGTAGTCGATCTCCGGGTCGGCCAGCACGACCGCGTCCGCGACGAGCTTGCCGGTGGGGCCGCAGCCGCTGTCGATCTGCTGCAGGGCGGCGACGCCGCCGAGCGCGCCGATGACCGCCGAGCCGTTGGCGTCGGCGCCGTAGTACTGCGTGGTGCCGGGCAGGTTGTAGACCCCGTTGGTGATCCGCTCGGGGTAGAGCGGGGTGCCCAGGGCCGCCTCGCCGAGGTCGCCGAAGGTGACGCCGGTGCAGGTGTTCAGGCTGCCGGGGTCGGTCCGGTAGAGCGGGAAGCCGGGCTCGTAGTCGAAGTCCGCGGTCGCGATGCCGGCGGACGGGACGGTGCCGTTGGGGAAGAGCTGTCCCAGCGACATCTCCTGGAAGAGGTTGAAGGTCGAGCCCGCGAGCCGCGGGGAGTTGATCACCTTCTCCAGCTGCTCGCCGGTGTGTCCCTCGACGTAGGTGCGGTCGACGTACTGCACCGGGACGACGGGGAAGGGCCGGTCGCCGTAGCGGGCGGTGTCGAAGCGCTCGGCCGGCGGGATCACCTTGGGGCCGTGGCTGGTGGAGGTGGAGGTGCGACCCCCGGAGGTGAGGGTGGCGCGCGTGGACAGGTCGCGCCACACCACGGTCGGCAGCTCGCGGGTGGTGGCCGCGCGGGACTCCACGACCAGGCGGGCCTCGGCGCCCTTGCGCAGGCTCGGGACCGACCAGCGGATGGTGCGGGCGCTGGTGCTGTGGGTGCCGGGCCCGCGGCTGGTCAGGAACCTGGTGCCCTGCGGTGCCGAGACGGTCACGGTGCCGCCGGGCAGCGTCTTGCCGGTGGGGTTGGTGACGGTGACGGTCGAGGGGTAGCGCTCGCCGGGCTTGACCCAGCCGACGGAGGAGACGAAGGAGTTCTCCAGGCGCAGCCCCGTCGCGCGGGAGGCGACCGTGACGGCGCGGGCGCCGGCGTCCTCGGCCGCGAACCCGGCGTACGACGCGTCGACGGCGCGCACGGCCAGCGAGACGGCCCCGTCGGTGGCGTCCACGCGCTCGAGCAGCCCGGCCGGGACCGTGGTGCCGAACGAGCCGTCGGGCCCGGCCACGACGTCCTGGTCCGCGAGCACCCGGCCCTGCGCGTCGACGAGCTGCAGGGTGAAGGAGGCCGGGACGCCGGTGTCGGGCAGGCCGAGCCGGGACCGGGTCACGGTCGAGACCGTCCCGGTGACCTCGAGGTCCTGGCCGGGCACGACCTCGTCGAGGTCGTCGAAGGCGACTGTCAGCAGCCGGTCGTCGAGGGTGGAGAGCAGCGAGCCCTCGTCCCGGGCCTGCTCGGCGGCGGCCGGGGAGAGGGCGAGCGGGGCGGCGGCCCCGGAGAGCACGGCCAGCGCGAGGCCGGCGGTGAGCCCGCGGCGTACGACGCGGGCGCGGAGGGAGGTGGGCATGTCGGCCTTCGGGTGGGTGCGGCCGCCGTGGGTCGGGCGGCCTGGGAGCGGGACCCGCGGATCCCGCAGGCCCCGATGGCCAACGACGGGTGCCCGTGAGGCGTTACGCGTCCACCTTGACCAGCGGTGTGCCCGGACGCACACCGCCCCGCCAGGAGCGGGTCCTGGCGGGGCGGTGGGTGGATCAGGTGGTGCTCAGACGGGGAGGGAGGTCACTCCTCGCCGGCGATGAAGGCCTCCACGCGGCGGCGGCCCTCGTCGTCGGGCAGCTGCACCGGCGGCGACTTCATGAGGTACGACGACGCCGAGATGATCGGCCCGCCGATGCCGCGGTCCTTGGCGATCTTGCAGGCGCGCAGGGCGTCGATGATGATGCCGGCGCTGTTGGGGGAGTCCCAGACCTCGAGCTTGTACTCCAGGTTCAGCGGGACGTCACCGAAGGCGCGGCCCTCGAGGCGGACGTAGGCCCACTTGCGGTCGTCGAGCCAGGCGACGTAGTCGGAGGGACCGATGTGCACGTTCTTGTCGTAGACCTTGCCGGCGAGCTCGCCGGAGAGGTTGGACGTCACGGCCTGGGTCTTGGAGACCTTCTTGGACTCCAGGCGCTCGCGCTCGAGCATGTTCTTGAAGTCCATGTTGCCGCCGACGTTGAGCTGGTAGGTGCGGTCCAGCGTCACGCCGCGGTCCTCGAACAGCCTGGCCATCACGCGGTGGGTGATGGTCGCGCCGACCTGGGACTTGATGTCGTCGCCGACGATCGGGACGCCAGCGTCCTCGAACTTCTTGGCCCACTCGGGGTCGGAGGCGATGAAGACGGGCAGGGCGTTGACGAAGCCGACGCCGGCGTCGATCGCGCACTGGGCGTAGAACTTGTCGGCCTCCTCCGAGCCCACGGGGAGGTAGGACACCATCACGTCGACCTCGGCGTCCTTGAGCGCCTGGACGACGTCGACCGGGTCGGCGCCGGACTCCTCGATGGTCTGGAGGTAGTACTTGCCCAGGCCGTCGAGCGTCGGGCCGCGCTGGACCTCGACGCCGAGGGTCGGGACGTCGGCGATCTTGATGGTGTTGTTCTCGGAGGCGTTGATGGCCTCGGAGAGGTCCTTGCCGACCTTCTTGTCGTCGACGTCGAAGGCGGCGACGAACTCCACGTCCTTGACGTGGTAGTCACCGAACGAGACGTGCATCAGACCCGGGACGGTGCCCTGGGGGTCGGCGTCCTTGTAGTACTCGACACCCTGGACGAGGGAGCTGGCGCAGTTGCCGACTCCGACGATTGCTACTCGAACCGAACCCATCGGGTCGTTCCTTCCGTGATTGCCTTGCATGGTTGTGACGGTGGTGGATCCGGGCGTGCGGACCGGCTCAGGCCGGCCGCGACCCCGACTCGCTCGTGGTGCTGGTGCCGCTGCCGGACTCGTGGTCCTGGTGCCGGGTGGCACCGTCGCGCTCGGCGTTGATGAGGTCCGAGAGCCACCGGACCTCGCGCTCGACGGACTCCACGCCGTGGCGCTGGAGCTCGGCCGCGTAGCGGTCGACCTCCTTCTGCGTCATGGCGAGCTGCTGCTGGACGCGGTCGAGCCGCTCCTGCAGCCGGGTGCGCCGGCCTTCGAGCACCCGCAGCCGGATCTCCATGTCGGTGCGCCCGAAGAAGGCGAACCGGATGTCGAAGTTGTCGTCCTCCCAGGCGGCGGGGCCGACCTCCGACATCAGCCGCTCGAACTCCTGGTGACCGGCCTCGGTCACCTGGTAGACGATCCGCGGCCGCTTGGTCACCGGGGTCGAGGAGACCGTGGTCTCCTCGATGAGGTTGCTGCGCAGCATCTTCTTCAGCGCCGGGTAGAGCGATCCGTAGGACAGCACGCGCCCCCAGCCGAGCATGAGGTTCAGGCGCTTGCGCAGCTCGTAGCCGTGCATGGGTCCCTCGTGCAGCAGTCCGAGGACTGCCAGCTCGATGGTCTCTCCACGACGTGCCACGGGATGCATCGTAGCGATATATCCACCAGACGCGAACACCCGTGATATCGAGATGCGCGTCACGGTGGCCGCTCCGTGACGAACGGGTACTCCGGAGCAGGGTGCGTACCCTCTAGGGCGGCACCCGACGTGCCCGACCGACCCCGGCAGGACGGAACGACCTCAGTGACTGGCAAGCGCAGGGCCCCAGGGCCGGCCGTGAAGAAGACCGCGGCGTCCGGCAAGGGCGCGACGAGCGGCAAGGGTGCCGGCACGGCGCCGCGCACCTGGAAGCAGCGCGGGCTCTCGGTGCTCAAGTGGGGCACCGTGGTGGGGCTCGTGATGGCGCTGCTCGCCGGCGGTGCCTTCTTCTACCTCTACCAGGCCGTCGAGATCCCCGATCCCAACGAGGACTTCGAGACCCAGACCTCACTGATCTTCTACGCCGACGGCGAGACCGAGCTGGGCAGCTTCGCCCGCCAGGACCGCACGATCATCTCCTACGACGAGATGCCGGAGTCGATCAAGGACGCGGTGGTCGCCGCGGAGAACCAGACCTTCTGGACCGACTCGGGCATCGACGTGCGCGGCATCCTGCGCGCCGCGGTCAACAACGCCGCCGGCAACGACACCCAGGGCGCCTCGACCATCACCCAGCAGTACGTCAAGGTCCTCTACCTCAGCCAGGAGCAGTCCTACAGCCGCAAGCTCAAGGAGGCGATCCTCGCCCTGAAGCTGCAGCGGCAGATCTCCAAGACCGAGCTGCTGGCCAACTACCTCAACACCATCTACTACGGCCGCGGTGCCTACGGCGTCGAGGCGGCCGCCCAGGCCTACTTCGACAAGCCGGCCAAGAAGCTGGACCTGCGCGAGTCCGCGGTCCTGGCCACCGTCATCAACAACCCCGCGCGCTTCGACCCCGCCAACGGCCGCGAGGCCAGGGACGCCCTCAAGGGTCGCTACTCCTACGTCCTGAACTCGATGGCCGAGCTCGGCTCGATCAGCGCCGAGGAGCGGGACAAGGCGCTCAAGCGCCTGCCGACCTTCCCCGAGATCGAGGCCGAGTCGGCGTACGGCGGCCAGCGCGGCCACATGCTCACCCTGGTGCGCAACGAGCTGCTGCGCCTGGGCTACAGCGAGGACCAGATCGACGGCGGCGGCCTGCGGGTCACCACGACCCTCAGCGAGGAGGCGATGACCGCGGCTCAGGAGGCCGTGGTGGAGGCCCGTCCCGAGGGGTTCGGCGACAAGCAGCTGCACGTCGGGACGGCCAGCGTCGAGGTCGGCACCGGGCGGCTGCTCGGCTTCTACGCCGGCCAGGACTACCTCGACTCCCAGATCAACTGGGCGGTCTCGGGCGGCATGGTCGGCTCGACGATGAAGCCGGTCACGCTCGCCGCCGCCCTCAAGGAGGGCTTCTCCCTGCGCGACACCTTCTCCGGCACCTCCCCCTACGTCTTCCCCGACGGCCTGGAGGTCACCAACCCCTCGGGCTCCTACGCCCCGCGCGTGGACGCGATCACCGCGACCGAGCAGTCGATCAACACCGCTTACGTCGACATGTCCGAGGCGCTTGGCGGACCCGACAAGATCCACAAGATGGCCCTCGAGCTCGGCATCCCGCCGATGAAGCGCGACCAGCGCTACCCCGGCATCCCCGCCACGAGCCGTGACCTCGACCCCCAGGACACGCTCTTCACCCTCGGCCGGGCCCGGATCAGCCCCATCAACATGGCCAACGCCTACGCCACGATCGCCGCGGGCGGTCGCCGCTCGCAGGTCCACGTCATCGAGAAGGTGGAGCTGGCCGACGGCACCGTCGACTACGAGTTCGACGAGGAGAGCGAGCGGGTCCTCGACGAGGACATCGCCGCCGACGTCTCCTACGCGATGCAGCAGACGGTCGCCAACGGCTCGGGCCAGACGGTGCTGCCGCTGGGCCGTCCCGCCGCGGGCAAGACCGGCACCGCGACCAACAGCGACGACGACGTCTCCTCGGCCTGGTTCGTGGGCTACACCCCGCAGGTCGCCACCGCGGTGATGTACGTCCGCGGTGACGGCGACGACCAGCTCGACACCTGGCTGCCGTCCTACTTCGGCTCGGGCTTCCCCGCGCAGACCTGGCTGGCGCTGATGACCCGGATGATGGAGGGCGTGGAGGTCGAGGACTTCCCGGACCCGGTCTTCGTCGACGGCGACGCCCCCGAGGGTTACGAGCCCACGACGGCCCCGCCGAGCCCGACCCGGCGGCCCTCGCCGACCCGGGCCCCCCAGCCGACCGAGTCCGCGGAGCCGACCGAGGAGCCCACCGAGTCGGCCGAGCCGACCCAGGAGCCCACCGACGGCGGTCCGTGCGAGGGGCTGCTGTGCCCCTCGGACTCCTCCGAGCCGTCGCCGAGCGGGGGGCCGACGCAGTCCTCCTCGCCCAGCCCCAGCGGCAACGCCGGGGGCGGCGCCTCGAGCAGCGCGCAGCCGGAGTCCCGCCGCGAAGACGTCCCGTGACCGCGGCCCGGGCCTGCCAGCCATGAGCGAGCCGGACGGTTCGCCGCCGATGGCGGGGACGTCACGTCGTACGCCGGTGGGAGCCGCGGAGGACGGGGTGGTCCGGGTCCTCAGCGAGGTCGCCGGGGGGCCGGCCGGCGCGCACTCGCGCGGGCACCGGTGGTGGACCCCGGTGCGGGTCCTGCTGGCGCTGACCGCGGTCGTCTTCGCCCTGGGCATGGTGCAGAAGGCCAGCTGCTTCGAGGACGGGTGGACCGACGGAGAGCAGCGTTTCACGCACATGTGCTACTCCGACCTGCCCTACCTCTACACGGGTCGGGGCCTCGCGGAGCTGGCCTGGCCCTACTCCGACGACCCGGCGGTGCGCGAGCGCTACCCCGAGGTCATGGAGTACCCCGTCGGCATCTCTTACTGGGCGTGGGGCTCCGCCTGGGTCGTCCAGGTCGTGACCGGGGGTGCGGACCTGGACGAGCGGCGGCTGCAGCCGACCGACTCCCTCTTCGGCGACCCGGAGGTGCAGGAGGAGATCCGGGCGTTCGTGGTCGTCAACGCCCTCGGCTTCGCGGTGCTCGCGCTGCTCTCGACCTGGCTGCTGGCCCGCGTCGACCCGCGCCGGCCGTGGGACGCGGCCGCCTTCGCGGCCGCCCCGGTGCTGGCGCTGACGGCGCTGGTCAACTGGGACCTCCCGGCCGTGGTGCTGGTCGCCGGGGCGCTGTGGGCGTGGTCGCGCGACCGGCCGGTGCTCACCGGCGTGCTGATCGGTCTGGGCACCGCGACCAAGCTCTACCCGCTCTTCCTGCTCGGAGGGGTGCTCGTGCTGGCCTGGCGGCGGCGCGACCTGAAGCCCTTCGGGTTGGCCGTCGTCGCGGCGGCGGTGAGCTGGCTGCTGGTGGACCTCCCGGCGATGCTCACGGGCTTCGCGCAGTGGAAGGTCTTCTGGAGCTTCAACTCCGACCGTGGCGCGGACCTGGGCTCCGTGTGGCTCGTGGCCGCGCAGGCCTTCGACCTCGACATCTCGCCCGACACCATCAACACCGTCTCCCTCGTGCTGTTCGGTGCCTGGTGCCTGGGCGTGGCCGTGATCGGGGTGCTCGCGCCGCGCACCCCCACCCTGGCCCAGCTCGGGCTGCTGGTGGTCGCCGGGTTCCTGCTGGTCAACAAGGTCTACTCGCCGCAGTACGTCCTGTGGCTCCTGCCGCTCGCCGTCCTCGCCGTGCCCCGCTGGCGCGACCAGCTGGTCTGGCAGGGCACCGAGGTCCTCTACTTCGCCTCCGTCTGGTGGTACCTCGGCGGGGAGCTGGCTCCCGGGGGCGGCGAGGACGCCGGGTTCTACTGGCTGGCGATCCTGGTCCGGGTGGCCGGGGAGCTCTACCTCTGCGCGCTGGTCGTGCGGGACCTGTGGCGGCGGGAGGGGGAGGGGTCCGGGGGTGAACCGGGATACTCCGAATCAGAATTGATGCCCAGCTCGCGCTGAGCATCAGAAATGATTCGGACTACCCCGATCGGCGGCCTCAGACCACGTCGACGCGGTCGAAGCTGGTGATCGTGTAGCGCACCCGGACGTCGAGCTGCTCGCCGACGACCGGCACGCGCGACCCGCTGGGCACGAAGAGCATCGAGGCCTGCATGTGCGGCGGCTCGGCGAAGAGCCGCTGCTTGCCGTCGAGGGAGAACGGCGAGCGGACGAAGCCGAGTGCGTCGAGGCCACCGCGGGCCAGGGTGCCGGCGCGGCCCTTGAGCCCGAGGTCGCCCGAGGGTGCCTCCAGGCCGATGCCGTGGGCGGTGCCGCCGGAGACGACCAGCAGGTGCCCGGACTTCGGCGCGGTGCGGCCGCGGTAGCCGAAGGCGTCGCCGCGCTCGACCGGGTGGACGTCGAGCACGGTGGAGGTCACCCGCAGCGCCCCGCGGTCGCCGAGCCACAGGCCGGTGCCGATGCGGGGGCGGAAGGTGAAGTCGGGCCAGCGGTGCCGCAGCGTCGCCAGCTCCTCCTCGCTCAGGTGGGAGACCCAGATGGTGTGGGCGCCCAGCACCCCGGTGGGGCCCGTCTCGGGCGGCCCGGCTCCGACCACGTCGTTGAGCAGCCGGTCGACCTCGGTGACGTGGGTGCCCTGGCCCAGGGGCAGGTGCAGGGCCACGCCCTCGAGCCGGGCGCCGCGGCCCTGGAGGTGCTCGGCGGCGGTCCACAGCTCGCGGGCGCTCAGCCCGTGGCGCTGCATCGAGGTCGAGCGCTCCAGGACGAACCGGGCGTCGGGGCGGCGCGCGAGCAGGTCGCCGAGGTCCTCGAGCCGGGAGACGGTGTGGACCAGCCGGCGCGCGAGCCGGTCGTCGGCGAGGGCGTCCACGGCCGGGCCGAAGGGTCGCCACGGCGTCAGGACGAGCAGGCTGCCGTCGTACCGGCTGGAGACCTCGGGGAGCTCGGCGTAGGTGCCGACGGCGATCGTGTCGGCGGTGGTCGGGGCGAGGTCCTGGTCGAGCAGCCACTGGGTACGCCGGGCAAGCCGGCCGAGCGTGAAGCCGTAGCCGTTGCCCTTGCAGACCGGCACCAGCCCGGGGTGCGCCTCGGCGGTGGCGCGCAGGTGGGAGCGCCAGCGCTCGCCGTCGACGGTCAGGGTCAGGCTCATCGGTGGGCCACCCCGCTCATCGTCCCGCTCATCGCCCCGCTCATCGTCGGGCCATGTAGAGCTCGAAGGCCTTGTAGAGCGGCCGGTTGAGCGGGAGGTCCCACTCGCCGGCGTACTCCACGGCCTGGCCGCCGGTGCCGACCTTGAACTGGATCAGCCCGACGTGGGAGTCCTCGGCGTCGAGGGTGTCGGTGATGCCGCGCAGGTCGTAGACGTGGGCGCCGGCCGCGAGGGCGTCGCGGACCATGGCCCACTGCACCGCGTTGGACCCGCGGACCTCGCGCTTGTCGGTGGACGAGGCGCCGTAGGAGTACCAGGAGTGGGTGCCGACGCGGATCGCGATGGTCGCGGCGACCAGGTCGCCCTCGTGCCGGGCCTCGTAGAGCCGGATCCGGTCGGCCTGGCCGACCGCCTCGCCGTCGGCGGCCAGGGCCTCGACCATCGTGCGGAAGTAGGGCAGCGGGCGCGGCGTGAAGTGGTCGCGCTGCGCGGTGTGGACGTAGAGCGCGTGGAAGTCCTCGAGCCGGGCCAGGGCGTCCTCGCGGCCCTGGCTGGCAGTGACCTCGACGCCCTCCTTGGCCGCCTTCTTGATGTTGCGCCGCCACAGCTGGTTCATGCCCTTGAGGACGTCGTCCTCGGTCTTGGGCGTGCCGTCCGCGTCGACGAGCGGCACCTGGAAGACGAACTGGGGCTGACCGGCGGCGAACCCGCCCTCGGCGACCTGCTGGCGCCAGCCGAGCTCGCGCAGCTGGGTGAGCACACGGGCTCCTGCGGGGTCGCGCTCGAGCGGGGCGAGGTCGCCCAGGCGGCGTACGCCGTCGTCGGCGATGCCGTCCTTGACCTGCTGCGCGCTCCAGCGGGCCGTGACCACCGGCGGGCCGATCCGCAGGCCGAAGGCGCCGCGGGCCTTCACGTGCGCGGCGAGCGGGACGAGCGCGTCGGCGAGGTCGAGGTCGGCCCAGTCGAGGACCGGGCCCTCGGGGACGTAGGCGAGGTAGCGCTTGACCTTCGGCAGCTGGCGGTAGAGGACCAGCGCGGCGCCGACCAGGGTGTCACCGTCGAAGAAACCGACCGATTCGCGGCGCCACTCGGCCTTGACCCGACCCCAGCCGGGGGTCTGGAGGAAGCTGGCGCTGGGCCGGCTCGCGACGTGGTCGCGGTGGGTCGCCTCGTCGATCTCGCGGACCTGCAGGGGGGCGCGGGGGGAGTCGGCTGGCACGGGTCGGACGTTACCGCGGTGCGACACCCGGCCGGCGGTCGGCAGGGTGGGCGGGGTGGGCGGTCAGAGCCGGGCGCGCAGCCAGGCGAAGTCCGCCACGTGCGCCTCGGCGGGGCCGGGGGTCTCGCAGACGACGGGTGCGCCGGCGTCGCGGACCACGGCGGCCAGCAGGTCGGGGTCGATCTCGCCGGCGCCGAAGCTGGCGTGCCGGTCGGCCCCGGAGTCGAAGGCGTCGCGGCTGTCGTTGGCGTGGACCAGGTCGATGCGGCCGGTGATGGCGCGCACCTTCTCCACGACCGTCTCGAGCTCGTTGCCGCCGGCGTGCGCGTGGCAGGTGTCGAGGCAGAAGCCGACCATGTCGGCGCCCTCGGCCCCGGAGATGGCGTCCCAGACCCGGCCGATCCGCTCCAGGTGGCGGGTCATGGCGTTGTCGCCGCCGGCGGTGTTCTCGATCAGCAGCGGGATGGTGATCTCGGTGGCCTCGATCGCCTTGCGCCAGTTGTCGAAGCCCTTCTCGGGGTCGTCGGCCTTGTTGACGTGCCCGCCGTGGACGATGAGCCCCTTGGCGCCGATCTCGGTGGCGGCGGTCATGTGCTGCTGCAGCAGCTTGCGGCTGGGGATGCGGATCCGGTTGTTGGTGGTGGCGACGTTGACGATGTACGGCGCGTGGACGTAGAGGTCCACCCCTGCTGCCTCGGCGTCCGCACGGAGCTTCTCCGCCCCGCCCGGGTAGCGGACCTCGGGACCCTGGTAGCCCTGCGGGTCGCCGAGGAAGAACTGCACCAGGGGCGCCTGGCGGGCCGCGGCCTCGGCCAGCGGGTCGTCCTGCTCCACGTGGGCGCCGATCTTCAGCTCGCTCATGGCGCCAGCGTAGGAGGGGGCGCCGACGGCTCCGAGGCGGTGTCCGGGTGGGATCGCGTCGAGGCCGAGGTGCGGGGGTAGTCCGCGTGTGGCGTGCTCCCCGGGGTCAGGCGAGCAGGAGGGCCGCGACCAGGAGGACCAGGGCGAGCAGGAGCAGCAGCGCCGGGAGGGCCAGCGGGGCTGTGCCCGGGCGGGTCGACACGGAGGCGGCCATCCGGTCGCGCACGTCGGGGGTCGGGCGCTCGCGGCTCCAGGGCGGCCCGGGCGGGAGGTCGAGCGCGCGGAGGCCCGCGAGGGCCGCGGCCGCGTCGGCGGGGCGCCGGGCCGGGTCGGGGTCGCGCAGCGCTGCCAGGAGGGGGGCGAGGGGGCCAGGTGGCACGGGGGCGTCAGGTCCGGCCGCGGTGAGCAGCTGGGTGCCGACGACGCCGACGGCGTACAGGTCCTGCGCGGGGGTGGGCGGGCCGCCCGCGCCGAGCTCGGGGGCGAGGTAGCCGTCGGTGCCGACCGGCCCCGGCACCCGGGTCAGCCGCGGGTCGCCGGCGACGACGGCTACCCCGAAGTCGGCCAGCAGCAGCCGCGGACGACCCGCGCCGGTCGGGTCGAGCAGCAGGTTGGCCGGCTTCACGTCGCGGTGGACGACCCCGGCAGCGTGCACCGCCCCGAGCGCGTCGAGCAGCTGGTCGAGCAGCGCGGCGGCGTACGTCGTGGGGAGGGGGCCGTGCTCGAGCAGCAGGTCCTCGACCGTGCCGCCGCGGACCAGGCGGGTGGCCAGCGCGACCCGCTCGTCCTCGGCGACCCAGCCGCTCGGGGACAGCACGTGCGGGTGCTCGATGCGCACCGACTGCTCGCGCACGAAGCGCAGCAGCGCTGCCGAGCCCGGGTCGTGGTGGCCGCCGCGGAGCAGCTTGAGCGCGACCTCCTCGCCGGTGCGTCGGTCCGTGGCCCGAAACACGGTGCCCATCCCGCCGGTGCCGAGGTGGGCGTGCAGGACGTATCGGCCGGCGACGTCGCGCCCGCCGGACGGCGCGCCCGGTGCTCGGCGCGGTGCTCGCTGGGGGGCGCGGCCCGGTGCCCGTTCCGGGCGGCCGGGGGTGCGGGGTCGGGTCGGTGGCATCCTGGCCGCGCTCCTACCCCGGCACCGCCACGCCCACGCCCGGGCGGAGCGGGGCTGTGGACGCACCGCCCTCCCGCCGTCGCGGAATGGGCGGGGTCCCGCCGCCGCTGGTAACCTGCACCGTCCCTCTCCGTGGGCCACCGATGGCCACCGGGCGGGGACACCGCCGGCGTCGCCGGCGGGACGCAAGCCCTCCTGCCACGGAGATGCCGTGGCCGCTCTAGTCCAGAGGAGGTGGAGACCGCTTTGCGTGCTTACGAAGTCATGGTCATCCTCGACCCCAGCCTCGAGGAGCGCACCATCGCTCCCTCGCTCGAGAAGTACCTCGGTGTCGTGACCAAGGACGGCGGCTCTGTCGAGTCCGTCGACGTCTGGGGTCGCCGTCGCCTGGCGTACGAGATCAAGAAGAACGCCGAGGCCATCTACGCCGTCATCTCGCTGAAGGCGGAGCCGGCCACGGTCAAGGAGCTCGACCGCCAGCTGACCCTCAACGAGGCGATCCTGCGCACCAAGGTCATCCGGCCCGACGCCCGCTGATCCCCTCGGGGACGCGGTCGTCTGTGGATGACCCCTGTCGGTTGTCGGTCGGTCGCGGCAAGATCGCGACCTGACCGTACGGATCGGCACACCCGTCGGCCCCTCCGGGGTCGCACACCAACACGTTGGGAGACACCCATGGCAGGCGAGACCGTCATCACGGTGGTCGGCAACCTCACCGACGATCCTGAGCTGCGCTTCACCCCGTCCGGGGCGGCCGTGGCGAACTTCAGGATCGCGTCGACGCCGCGCAACCTCAACCGCCAGACCAACGAGTGGGAGGACGGCGAGGCGCTGTTCCTCTCCTGCTCGATCTGGCGGCAGGCCGCGGAGAACGTCGCGGAGTCCCTGCAGAAGGGGATGCGCGTGGTCGTGCAGGGCCGGCTCAAGAGCCGCTCCTACGAGACCCGCGAGGGCGAGAAGCGCACCGTCATGGAGCTCGACGTGGAGGAGATCGGTCCGTCGCTGAAGTACGCGACGGCCAAGGTCACCCGCACCACCCGACAGGGCGGCGGCGGGGGCGGTGGCTACGGCGGCGGTGGCGGCTACTCCGGTGGCGGCAACGCCCCGGCGGCCGGCAACGACCCGTGGGCGACCGCGGGCCCGCAGGGAGGCGGTCGTCCCCAGGGCGGCGGCTCCGGCGGCGGCCAGGGCGGACAGGACCCGTGGGGGGCGCCCGGCGTCTCCGACGAGCCCCCGTTCTGATCCGGCACCCGCGACCTGACCGATCGCGACACCCGCGTCGGGGACGACGCACCACCATCGCAATCCGCTCAACCATTCCGACCCGGTAGCCACTCCGGGACGGGCTTCTAGGAAGGAAGCACCACAATGGCCAAGCCAGTTTTGCGCAAGCCCAAGAAGAAGGTTTGCCAGTTCTGCAAGGAGAAGGCGACCGGTGTCGACTACAAGGACACCACCCTGCTCCGCAAGTTCATCTCCGACCGCGGCAAGATCCGCGCGCGTCGGGTCACCGGCAACTGCGTCCAGCACCAGCGCGACGTGGCCATCGCCGTCAAGAACGCCCGTGAGGTGGCCCTGCTGCCCTACACCTCCACCGGTCGCTGAGAGGGGCTGAGAAGACAATGAAGCTCATCCTCACGCAGGAGGTCACCGGTCTCGGTGGCCCTGGCGACGTCGTCGAGGTCAAGGACGGCTACGGCCGCAACTACCTCGTCCCGCAGGGCGTCGCGATCCGCTGGACCCGCGGTGGCGAGAAGACCGTCGAGTCCATCAAGGCCGCGCGCTCCGCACGCTCGGTCCGCGACCTCGGCCACGCCCAGGAGGTCAAGGCCAAGCTCGAGGCCCAGACGGTCAACGTGTCGGTCAAGGCCGGCGAGAGCGGTCGCCTCTTCGGCGCCGTGACCGTCGCCGAGATCGCCTCGGCCCTCTCCGCCACCACCGGCGAGTCGGTCGACAAGCGCACGATCGCCGTCGACAACCCCGTCCGCAGCCTCGGTGCCCACCAGGTCACCGTCCGCCTGCACGACGAGGTCGTCGCCACCGTGTCGCTCAACGTGGTCAAGGCCTGAGGCCGCACCACCAGCAACGCACCACGCACAGAGCCCCCGCCCGGTGATCCGGGCGGGGGCTCTGTGCTGTCACGGCGTGGATGTCACCGGCATCGACCGGGTCTCGACACGCGGGTCGCGACCTCGTTCCTCGGTCGCGCCGCTCGCTCGACCACCATCATCGAGTCCGCTGACGCGTCCTCGATCAACGCAGCATGATCGCGTCGACCTCGATGAGCTTGCCGCGCGACATGGTCTTGAACTTCATGGTGCCGGTGAAGGACTTGCTGCTGGGGTTGCGCAGCACGATCACGGCGCCGCGCTCGATCCGCGAGGAGTTGAGCTTGGCCTTCGCCCAGTTGGGGTTGCCGGGCACCTTGTAGCGCAGGATGCCGGCCTCGGGCCGCTTGGTCGCGATCAGGCGCACCTCGCGGACGTTGGTCCCCTCGACGGCGAACTTCGCGCCGAAGGCGGTGGTCTCGATGTAGGAGCCGCCGAACGCGCGGGGGGAGGCGGTCTCGCGCCACTTGCCACCGCTCGGCAGCTCGATGTCGGCCGGGACGGTGAAGGTGGTGGTGGCCGGGTCGGGGTCGACGTTGCCCGCCGGGTCGGTCGCGCTGACGCTCAGCACCTTGGTGCCGGCACCGAGGCGACGGAAGGTCGAGTTGCCGTCCTGGCAGGGGACCTGGCGCCCGTCGATGTCGCAGCGGTAGACGACGTTGCCCTCGGAGGAGGCGAGCCGGAAGGTCGGGCTGTCGGTGGTGAGCATCGGCAGGCTCGGGGTCTCGGCGTCGAACGGCGTGTTGAAGATGAACGCCTGCGGCGCGCGGGTGTCGATCCTGACGACCTGCTTGACCGGGGTCTGCTGGGTGTCCTCCAGGTCGGTCTCGGCCGGCGAGCCCGGGATGAGCGGGTTGGTGCTCGGGTCCGAGGTCGCGTCGATGGCGCGGTCGGCAGCGTCGTACGCGCGGACCTCGAAGGTGTAGGGGACGGCGGTGGTGTCGGCGAGGCCGTCGTAGGTGACCGAGAGCGGACCTTCGCCCTTCGTGCCGCACTGCGTCCACTCCGCCGGGGCGGCAGCCGTGTTGTAGAACTTGCACTCGAAGCGGATGACGTCGGAGTCGGCGTCGCTGTGCGCACCGTCGTAGGTGAAGGTCAGCGACCGGCTGCTGACGAAGCCAGCGTCGTTGGGTGCGGGGGTGACCGACACGAGGGTGGCCGTCGGCGGCACCTGGTCGTCGCAGCGACCGCCGGGCTGCAGGAACGGGATCGGCCCGGCCCCGGTCTCGACCTCGGAGAGGCAGCCGTTGGCGGCCTGCGCGGGGGCGGCGACGAGCGTGACCGGGAGCAGGGCACCCAGCAGCGCGGCGGCGGACGCGGCGGCCACGAGGGAGGCCGGTCGGCGCGAGCGAGGGGTACGGGTCATGGTGGGGGGTCCTCGGGGTCGGGTGCGTTCGTGCGGCGACCGGGCGGGGCCCGGGACGCCACCGCGGTGGTCGGACGAGGGGTCCAACGCGCGGGGAGGGCCCCAGGCTACGAAGACTCGCCGGTTTTCGGGCGGGAATGGCGGTCCGGTCCACCCGCTGGGCCGCCCGAACCGTCGTCCGACCCGTCCCGGGGCAGGCCGGGCAGCGGCCGGGGGTGGCCGCCGAGCCACGGTGCGCGCGCGGTGACCAGGGCCAGCACGGTGAGGAGGACGAGCGCGAGCGTGGCGGCGAGCACGGCGGTGCCGGCCAGGGCGTCGACCCCCGCGCCCAGCACCAGCACCGGGAGCACGGCCGCCGCGACGGCGAGGATCCCGGCGACGGCGAACCACGCGGCCCGCCCCGGGGCACCCGCCTGGCGGGCGGCGTACCGGGCCGCGTCCGCGAGCAGGGCGAGGTAGGCGAGCTGGGGCAGGCTCAGGGCCCACGCGACGGAGTCGTCGGTCGCGCTGACCTGCTCGGCCACCGCGGGCGGCCAGACCACGGCGGAGACGACCAGGGCGAGGGCCGCGCTGGCGAGCAGGGCGCCGCGGTGGCGCAGGGTGGCAGGCAGGGCCCGGGTGCCGACGAGCACCAGGAGCCAGCCCAGCGGGTCGGGGAGGAGGTCCCAGCCGCGGCCGTCGACGACCAGCGCGATGATCACCAGCCCGAGGGCGACGGGGTGGAGCGGGACCATGCGCGCAGACTACGAGGTGCTGTCCCGCGGCGGGTCAGGCCGGACCGCGGCCGACCTGTGCTCCGGTGACCATCCACCGCCCACCCCGGGCACGCAGCAGCAGCACGAGGGCCCGGCTGCCGATGAACCCGGCGCCGAAGACCGCCCAGACGACCACCAGGTCGGCGCCGTCGACGAGCAGGAGCAGCGGCGCGTAGGCGAGCAGCACCACGCCCCCGGCCCAGGCCAGGTAGCGGCCGTCGCCGGCGCCGATGAGGACCCCGTCGAGGACGAAGACGACCCCGGCCACCGGCTGGAAGCAGGCGGCGACCAGCAGCACCGGCACGAGCAGCTCGTGGACACGGGGGTCGGCGGTGAAGAGCGGGCCGAGGAGCGGCGAGAGCGCGGCCAGGCCGAGGCCGGTGACGACACCGGTCCACAGTCCCCACCAGGTCATCCGCCGGGTCAGGCGGCGGGTGCCGTCGCGGTCGCCCGCGCCCAGGGAGCGGCCGGTCAGGGCCTGGGCGGCGATCGCGATGGCGTCCAGCACGAACGCGAGGAACGTCCAGATCGTCATCGCGAGCTGGTGGGTGGCGATCCGGGCCGCCTCCTCCGCGGCGAGGCGGCCACCGGGGTCGGCGCCGGCAGCCGTGCCCGTGGCGGTCCCCGGGTCGGTGGCGGCCGAGGCGACGGCGTACGCCGTGAGGACGATCGCGGCGCGCAGGGTGAGGGTGCGCACCACGAGGGGGACACCGGTGCGGGCCGCGCGCCGGACCCCAGCGACGTCGGGGCGCAGCGGGCTCCCGTGGCGCCGGGCGGCGCGCACCAGGACCGCGAGCAGCCAGCCGGCCATGCCGAGCTGGGCCAGGACCGTGCCCACGGCGGCGCCGGCGACCCCCCAGCCGACCCCGTGGACGAGCAGGACGTTGAGCGCGAGGTTCGCGGCGTTGCCGACGACGGCGACGCGCAGCGGGGTGCGGGTGTCCTGGAGTCCACGCAGCACCCCGGTGACCGCGAGCACCACCAGCAGGGGCGCGGTGCCCAGGAAGGAGAGGCGCAGGTAGTCCACCGCGTGCCGCTCGACCTCCGCGGAGACGTCGAAGAGGCCGACGAGCCAGGAGGAGGCGAGGACGCCGGCGACCGTGACCACCGCGCCGATGAGGGTGGCGAGCCACGCACCGTCGACGCCCAGCGCGACCGCGCCCCGGAGGTCGTCGGCGCCGAGGCGGCGCGCGACGCCGGCGGTGGTGCCGTAGGCGAGGAAGATGCACAGCCCGACCACGCTCTGGAGGACCACCGCGGCGACGCCGACCCCGGCGAGCTCGGGCGTGCCGAGGCGACCCACGACCACCGCGTCGCCGAGGAGGAAGAGCGGCTCGGCGACGAGGGCGAGCAGGGCCGGGACGGCCAGCCGGAGGATCTCGCGGTCGGTGGCGCGGGCGGTCGCGGGGGCAGAGGTCGACACCGATCCCACGACCTCCTCCCGAGCAGCAATAGTCCGTTCGGACCAGATGTCCCGGCACCGGTGGATAACTCACCGGAACGGTGGAAAACGTACTGTCCCGGTCCTTTGTCGACATACCGACCGGCAACGAGCGCATGACGGGAATGTGAACCAGCTCACCAGGCAGATTTCTTTCCTGCACAGCTGTGCAACCACGTCTTGCCAGGTCAGCGGCTGTTTTGCAGGCACGACCGGTCACTTGTCCACAGCCTCCTCCCCATCCTGTGCACACGTGGACGGGGGTCCTCCACGGGTCCTACCCGGTTATCCCCAGGCCCTGTGGACAGGCTCCTTCCGGAGGGGCTCCACCGGCACGTACGGTCACGCGGTCGCCGGGGGTCACCCGCGCGCGCCGAGCCGGCCTCCCCACCGTCGTGGAGGCCCGGTCGAGCACCGGAGTGTCGGTGCTCGGTCCTAGCGTCGGGGCGACGCAGGCCCCCGCCCCGGGGACCGCACCAGAGCAGCCAGCACCGCCGCCGCAGCCGTCATCAGGGAGCACCCGTGAGCATCACCGAGCAGCCGCCGGGCCACCTCTCCGAGCCGCCGTACGAGGACTGGGGCGACGGCCCGGTCTCCTACGCCCCCGGCGAGCGCCCGACCAAGCCCGGCGACCGCACCCCGCCGCAGGACATGGCCGCCGAGCAGTCCGTGCTCGGCTCGATGCTGATCAGCAAGGACGCCTGCGCCGAGGTCTCCGAGGTGCTGCGCGGCACCGACTACTACCGCCCCACCCACGAGACGATCCACGACGCGATCATCGACCTCTACGGCCGCAGCGAGCCGGTGGACATGATCACCGTCGCCGCCGAGCTCCAGCGCCGCGGCGAGCTCGAGCGGATCGGCGGCGCGCCGTACCTCCACACGCTCTCGGCCAACGTCCCGATCGCGGCCAACGCCGCCTACTACGCCGAGATCGTCCGGGAGAAGGCGATCCTGCGCCGGCTGGTCGACGCGGGCACGCGCATCGTCCAGATCGGGTACGCCGGCGAGGGCGAGGTCGACGACATCGTCGACCAGGCCCAGGCCGAGGTCTACAAGATCGCCGACAAGCGCGGGGGCGAGGACTACGCCCCGCTCTCCGACATCATGGACGGCGTCCTCGACGAGATCGAGGCCATCGGCAACCGGGAGGCCGGGCTCTACGGCGTGCCCACCGGCTTCGCCGACCTCGACGAGCTGACCAACGGCCTGCACTCGGGACAGATGATCATCGTCGCGGCGCGCCCCGCCATGGGGAAGGCGCTGGCGCTCGACACCCCGCTGCCGACCCCTACCGGGTGGACGACGATGGGGGAGGTCCAGGTCGGTGACCACCTCGTCGACGCCGACGGTCGACCCACCCGGGTCGTCGCGGCCACAGAGGTGATGCTGGGTCGGCCTTGCTACGAGGTGACCTTCTCGGACGGGTCCACCATCGTGGCCGACGAGCAGCACCAGTGGCTGACCGAGAGCACTGAGGGCCGGGCCATCCGGACGACAGGAACGATCGCGTCTTCGGTGGGTGACGGACACGCCATCGCGATGCCTGACGGATCTTCGGTGAAGGTCGAGTCGCTTCGGCCGATCGAGAGCGTCCCGGTCAGGTGCGTGCAGGTGGACAACCAGGACCACCTCTACCTCGCCGGCCGCTCCATGATCCCCACGCACAACTCCACACTCGCCCTGGACTTCTGCCGAGCGGCCTCGATCCACAACAACCTGGCGAGCGTCTTCTTCAGCCTGGAGATGACGCGCTCGGAGATCACCATGCGCCTGCTCTCGGCCGAGGCGAAGGTCCCGCTCAACCACATCCGCAACGGCAACATGGGCGACGAGGACTGGACCAAGCTCGCCCGGAAGATGGGTGAGGTCTCGAGCGCGCCCATGTTCATTGACGACAGCCCCAACATGACGATGATGGAGATCCGCGCGAAGGCGCGGCGGCTCAAGCAGCGTCACGACCTCAAACTGATCGTCATCGACTACCTCCAGCTGATGACCTCGGGAAAGAAGGTCGAGTCGCGCCAGCTCGAGGTCTCGGAGTTCTCCCGGCAGATCAAGCTGTTGGCCAAGGAGCTCGAGGTCCCGATCATCGCGCTCTCCCAGCTCAACCGTGGTCCCGAGCAGCGCGGCGACAAGCGCCCGATGATGAGCGACCTGCGTGAGTCGGGCTGCCTCACAGCCGAGACCCGGCTGCTGCGCGCCGACACCAACGCCGAGGTCAGCCTGGGCGAGCTGATGGAGTCGGGTGCGACCGACGTCCCGGTGTGGGCGCTCGACGATCGGCTCAAGCTCGTGCCGCGGACGCTCACCCACGCGTTCCCCTCCGGCACCAAGCAGGTCTTCGAGGTCACCCTCGCCTCGGGGCGGAGGGTGCAGGCGACCGGCAACCACCCCTTCCTCACCTACGACGGCTGGGTGCCGCTCGCCGAGCTGACGGTCGGGTCGCGCGTCGGCTCCGTGCGGCACGTGCCCCCGCCCCTGCAGATCACGCCACGTGATGAGGACGAGATCGTCCTGCTCGCCCACCTGCTGGGGGACGGCTCGTTCGTCAAGCGGCAGCCGATCCGCTACGCCAGCATCGACGAAGCGAACCTGACCGCCGTCGCAGAGGCGGCCGCGCGTCGCTTCGGGATCACGGCGATCCGCGACGAGTACGCCGCCGCCCGCGTGACCACGCTCCGGCTCCCCGCCCCCTTCCGCCTCGCCCGCGGGCGGCGCAACCCGATCGCAGCCTGGTTGGACGAGGACGGCCTCTTCGGGCTGCGCAGCCACGAGAAATTCGTCCCCGACTGGGTCTTCGGGCTGCCCAAGGAGCAGGTCGGTCTCTTCCTGCGGCACCTCTGGGCGACCGACGGCTGCGTGCACCTCGACGAGAAGCGCAACATGGGCCGCGTCTACTACGCGAGCACCAGCCGACGGTTGGCCGACGACGTCGCGCGTCTGCTGGCCCGGTGGAACGTCTTCACCCGGATCAAGCGGGTGCGCAAGAAGGGGTACCGCGACGGCTTCCACGTCCATGTCGTGGGCAGCGAGAACCAGCTCCGCTTCCTCGACGAGATCGGAGTCCACGGTGCGCGAGGCGAGCAGGTGACACGGCTCGCGACCGCCATCCGTGACGTGCGACCCAACACCAATCTCGACACGGTGCCCCAGGAGGTCTGGGGGCGGGTGCGAGAGGTGCTGGCCGAGCAGGGCATCACCCACCGCGAGTTCGCGACGTCGATGGGCACCGCCTTCGGCGGATCCACCATGTGGAAGCCCGCTCCCAGCCGACAGCGGATGGCGCGCGTCGCCGAGGTGCTGGATGACGCCGAGCTCGAGGTGCTCGCCACTAACGACATCTACTGGGACAGCGTCGCCTCGGTGGAGCCGATCGGTGAGCAGGAGGTCTACGACGCCACGGTCCTGGGGGTGCACAACTTCGTCGCCAACGGGATCGCCCTCCACAACTCGATCGAGCAGGACGCCGACATGGTGATCCTCCTGCACCGTGACGACGTCTACGAGAAGGAGTCGACCCGCCCCGGCGAGGCCGACCTGATCGTGGCCAAGCACCGTAACGGCCCGACCCGGGACCTCACCGTCGCTTTCCAGGGTCACTACAGCCGCTTCGTCGACATGGCTCACTGAGTCGTTGCTCCCTCTCCCCTCTGGCCGGGGCCGGCCCAGACCGGCCGGGTCGAAGCGGCGATTTGCCACCAGTCGGCCCAGGGGCGGCCGATGGGAGGGCAACGACCTCTCGCCGTACGCGGCGACCACCCCGTCGAGGACCGCTATGCCCCACCCCGAGGACCAGGACCCGCGCCCGAGCCAGGCCGGCGCGCCGCTGCAGCGCGACGCGATGGACCTGCCGTCGCCGGAGTGCGTCGCGCTGGACCGACGGCGCGCGATCGACACCCAGCAGGCCACCGGCCTCCTGGTCGGGACCCTGGCCCTGGTGACCGCGGCGCTGCTGGGGCTCAACGCCGTGCTGCCGACCTGGAGCCGGGGGTTCCTGCTGCTGCTCGGCCCGGGGCTGGTCGCCGCGGTGCTCGTGCGGTACCGGCTGCCCGTGGGTGCTCGGGCGGCGCTGGCAGCGCTGGCGGCGACGTACGCCGTGGTGCTGCTGCTCGTGATCGGCTGATCGCGTCGAGCTCGGCCCGGGGTCTCGTGGCTCGCTGCGCTCGCACCTCGACCAGCTGGGCGACTGCTCCTCGACCAGCGGTGGGCGACTGCATCTCGACCAGCGGCGGGACTGCTCCTCGACCCGCGGGGCGCATCGTCCCGAAGGGCGGGCGGCCGATGCCGGGAGGCGACACAGTGTCACCTGTGAGCAGGTTCAACCGCCGTGCCGACGAGCACCCCGCGCACTCCGGGCCCGGTCGGCTGGCCGACATCAACGACCCGTCCGTGCCGGAGTCGCTGCGACGCGTGGTGAAGAGCGCCGGCGGGCGGTCCCACCCGCACGTGCTGCGCATCGTCGGCGGCCGACCGCGGGTGCTGGTCGCGGCCCGGCCCGAGGCGCTGGTGCACGTCAGCTTCGCGGGCGAGGACGACGCGGAGGCAACGGCGGCGTTCTCGGTGGCCTTCGTGCCGTGGGCGCAGGTCGAGGAGGTGCGGGTGACCGGGGTGTCGATCGCCTTCAAGTGGTCCGGGCACAGCGTGTCCGTCGAGATGGACACCCACGAGGACGCGCTGCAGAAGGTGCTGTTCTTCCTCGACGTCGCCGCCGGCGGGAGCTGACCACCGGAGCGGGATCAGGAGCGGTTGCGGACACCGTGCCGCAGCACGGTCAGCAGCCCCCCGAGCAGGTGGTTGGTGAACTCCGGCAGGTAGTACATCCCGATCTCGTGGCCGAGCGCGGTGTACCAGGAGCGACCCCGCCCGACCCGGTGCGTCCAGGCCATCGGGTGGTCGCCCATCACCCCGGAGACGCCGGGGTAGGTGGGGAGCGGGTTCTCCGGCCCGGTGGGGAGGTTGGAGGTGTTGGGGTCCTGCAGGTAGGTCGACTCGTCGATCGACAGCAGCACCCGCGACCGCCCGCGCACCGAGCTGGTGAAGGAGTAGAACTCCTCGAAGGGCACCAGCCAGGACTCCCCGAGGTGCCTCGTGGAGCGGTGCCGCTCGTCCTCGCGGACGATGAGGCCCGGCTGCTGGAGCGGGTGCGCGAGGAACCGCCCGCCCGCGAGCAGCTCGGTGTAGAAGTCGTTGGAGTACTCCGTGTCGGCGGCCGAGTGCACCCCGGCCCAGCCGCCGCCGCCGCGGACGAAGCGTTCGAGCGCGGTCCGCTGGCTGCCGTCGAGGACGTCACCGGTGGTGTTGACGAACGCCACGGCGTCGTACGCCGCCAGCGAGCGTCGCGTGAAGACCGTCGGGTCCTCGGTGGCGTCGACGCCGATCCCCCGCGCTGCGAGCATGCCCTGGATGGTCGAGACGGCCGTCTCGATCGAGGCGTGCCGGAAGCCGGTGGTGCGCGTGAAGACCAGCAGGCGCGGGAGCGACGCGGCCTGCGTCCCAGCGGCTCGGGCGACCGCCGCTGGGGCGAGGAGCGCGGCCGGGGTGGCGAGGGCGGCGCCGAGCAGGGCGCGCCGGCCCAGCCCGGTGCCGGCGCTTCCGCCGGTGGTGCAGGACGTCTCGGTGCACATGCGTCTCTCTCCTGGGTACGCCGTCGGGTCGCTCAGACCGCGGAGCCGTCGGCGATGCCGCGGGCGATGCGGAGCGCGTTGGCCATGACGGTCAGGGTCGGGTTGAAGCCGGGGAACGTCGGGAAGGTCGAGGCGTCGGCGACGAAGACGTTGTCGACGTCGTGGAGCCGGCCCGACGCGGTGGTCACCGAGGTGCGCGGGTCGGTGCCCATCCGGGCCGTGCCGGCGAGGTGGGCGGTGTAGGTGATGCCGTCGCTGAGGATCGGGAACGGCAGCGCGATCGCCGCCAGCGACTGCGGCGCCGCCTGGTGGGCCAGCAGCATCCGCGCGCCCAGCAGCGCGGCCGCGGCCTGCTCGTGGCGGTGCGGGGAGTAGGTGATGCGCGCCGCGGGGTTGCCGAGGAAGTCGCGCACGTCGGGGTCCAGGTCGACCCGGTTGTCGGCCTGGGGGAGGTCCTGGTGCACCAGCTGGGAGCCGGCGACGCCCGAGTGGGGCCCGACCCGCATCGCCGCCTTGTGGGCCAGGCCGTAGCCGGCGAAGCCCGCCAGCAGCTGGGCGCCGTTGATCGGCGGCCCGCCGGAGCCCAGCTGGATGATCCCGCCGGTGACGTAGGGGACACCGAGCGCCTGCACCTCGGGGCCGGTGAACGGTCCCACCAGGTCGTCGATCTGCAGGGTCGTGGACTGCGCGCGCAGCGGGTGGACGTCGTAGGGGAAGGCTGCGGCCACGATCGTGAAGTTGTGGAACATCATGTTGCGCCCGACCTGGTCCGAGCGGTTGCCGAGGCCGCCGGGGTGCGCGCGGCTGGCCGACATCAGCAGCAGCCGGGCGGTGTTGATCGGGCTGCCGGCCAGCACGACGGTCTGCGCCGGGACGCGGTGGACCTTGCCGCGCACGTCGCGGTAGCGCACGGCCCGCGCCCGCCGCCCGTCGCGGGTCGTCTCGACCCGGTCGACGAACGCGCGGTCGACGACCCGCACGCGCCCGGTCCGGACGGCGGGGTTGAGGAAGGAGACCAGCGCGTCGCCGCGCGCGTTGGTGGGGCAGCCGAAGCCCGAGCACAGACCACACGAGTTGCAGGCCGGTCGGCCGTCGCGCTCCACGGAGTTGACGGCGGCGGGGTAGGGGTAGGGCTCCATCCCGACCAGCCGGGCGCCCTCGGCGAGCAGGCTGGCGGCGTACCCCGTCGGGTTGGGGGGCATCGGGAAGTCGCGCCGGCGCGGCGACTGCTCGAGCGTGCGCGCGGGCATCGCCGAGCGGTCGCCCTGCACGCCGAGCCGCTGCTCGACGGTGTCGTAGAACGGGCTGAGGTCGTCGTAGCCGATCGGCCAGTCCGCGACCTGGGCGCCGTCGATCGGACCCATGTCGGAGAGCAGGCTGAAGTCCTGCTTCCAGAAGCGCGGGGTCTTGGCGTTGTAGTGCAGCGTCGTGCCGCCGACGGCCGCGCCGAGCTGGCCGAGGGCTCCCTGCGCGGAGCGGGCCACGCCGGAGGCCGCCTCGGCCCGGGTGCGCGTCGTGTAGGGCTCGAGGTCGCCGTCGGGGAAGCCGAAGCCGCGGTAGCCCTTGACCTCGTCGGAGCCGTACGTCGTCCCGAGGTCAGCGCTCTCGCGCCGACCGAAGCCCGGGCGCAGGTTGCGGCCCCGCTCCAGCACGGTCACGTCCCAGCCCTGCCGAGCCAGCTCCCACGCCGCCACGGACCCGGCCGCGCCGGACCCGACGACCACCGCCTCGCGGCTCATCGCCGGGCCTGCTTCCCGCCCAGGACCCCGCCGAGGAGCTCCTGCAGCGCGCCGCCCGGGTCGCCGTCGCGCACGCCTGCGGCGACGTCGTCCAGGACACCGGCGGCACCCCCCAGCAGGGCCTGCACGCGGTCGGCGAGCACCCGCGCGTCGCCGTCGGCCGGCGCCAGCAGCCCCATCGAGGCCTCGGAGGTCGCCAGCGCCAGCGCGGGCCCGTACGCCGCTAGCGCCCCCGTCACGTCGAGGACCGGCAGCGGCTCCAACGGCGGGTTGAGCACCTCGTCCTCGGTGTAGCCGCGGGGCTGGCGGTCGCCCTCGAAGCCGATCGCCTGCCAGCCCAGGGTGTCGCGGTTGCCGCCGTACTCCGGCGCCCCCCAGGTGCCCTCGAAGGCGTGGGTGACCGCGAGACCCGTCATGGCCGTGACCGCGGGGTCCTGGCTCGTCTGCAGCACCAGGTCGCGGGCGGGGCCGGGCAGCGTGGCGAAGCCCGGAGTCGAGGCGGCCAGGGCGTCGAGGCCGGCGGTGTAGACGCGCTGGAAGCGCCGGACCTTGCCCCGCCACGCCCTCTGCTCGTAGGCGTCGAGCGGCAGGAACCGCTCGAAGTGGTTGACCCGCGAGCCGGCCCGGTCGGAGAAGGGGCCGCCTGCGTAGATGCGCGGAGGGTCGGTGCGGAAGGCGCCGAGCAGGGCGTCGATGCTCTCGTGCGCCCCGGCCTCGAGCGCACCCGGCGTGCCGTCCTCGCCCGGGACGACGCGGTCCACCACGGCGGCGAGGGTCGCCAGCTGCTCCTCGGACAGGAAGCGGTTGCGGTCACGACCGACCGGGACGGCCACGGTCGGCAGGCCAGGCAGGGCGACCAGCGTCACCGCGCCCAGGGCGGCGCCGGCGAGCAGCCCGCGGCGGCTGGGCCAGGGCAGGTCGGTGCGTGGCGTGGTGGGGGTCACACGATCTCAACGCGCTGAACTGGAACGAGTTACACCTCGAGGTCCGACCCGTCCCGTCGGCTGCACCCCGCCGGTGCCGGTCGGGGCGGGTGGAGCGTGGGTAGCCTGCCGGCGTGGCAGAGGATCGTGGTGCGGGACGCACCTTCCTCAGTGACGCGGCCGGTGACCTGGGTGGGGACCTGAAGGCCTTCCTGGTCGCGGCGGTGCTGGTGCTCACCGGCGCCGGGGTGGGCTACCTGGTGGCCGAGGGGGAGGGCGTCGTGCTCGGCGGTCTCGCCGGCGGCGGCGTGTTCCTCCTCGTCGTCGCGTGGTGGGCGCTCAGCTGGGCCTGGCAGGCGGGTCGCAGTCTGCGCGAGCGCACCCGCCGCTGACCTCCCGCCGACCATCGCACGGCCCTGGCTCACGGCGCTGGCTCACGGCGCTGGCTCACGGCCATGGGACTGCAGCCCCGCTCAGCGCGTGAGTCCTGGGACCTGTGGTGGTTCCTCGCCGTAGTTGTAGTGCACGTTGGCCAGCTCGTAGGCCGGGACCTTCCAGTTGCCGTCGAGCCCGGTCAGGTGCCGGACGATCGGCTTCTCGACGGCCGCGCGGAAGACGAATCGCTTCTTGAAGTCAAGGCGCTCACCCCCTCGAGCTGCCCGGCGATGTCGTCGATCTGGGTCGCCAGGTCGGCGGCTGCCGCGCCGAAGGGGTCATGGGCTAGGCCCGCCCACGTGGCATGGGTCGACGCAGCTGATTCGCGGGCGCCTGCGGCAACCTGACGCAGGTCGTCGGCCATGTCTCTCCACCGGTCGGCCGTGGCATGGACCGAGGCGTCGTCACCAGTGACGGAGTCCCACTTCTCCACCAGCGGATCGACCAGCGGCCGCATCAGGGAGTAGACACCGTCGATCAGACCCGACATCGATCGCTCGGCCTCTGCCCAGACGTCGGCCACCTCAACCACGCATCCTGTCCAGGCCCTCGGCGATGATCTGGTCGGTGGCCACGAAGAGGTCGCGGCACAGCTGGAGGCGCTCGGCCATCCCCTCCAGGGAGTCCATCAGGTCGACGAGGTTCTCCTCGGTGGCCTGGGTGGCCTCGTCGAACTCGGCGTAGATCTCCTCGGCAGGGAGGATCTTCCCCAGCGCACCACGCTCGAGGGGCGAGGCCTGCCTGGCGTGCTCGACGGCCCGCACGTCGTCTCGCAGCACGCGCGGGCCATTGCCACGCTCAGGCCTCGTCGGTCTCCTCGACGGTGTCCGGCTCGGGCTCGGCGGCCACGGCCGAGGTCGAGCCGTCCAGGACCTCGGCGAGGTGGACGACCGCGTCGCCGGAGCTGACCAGGGGCGCCTCGGTGCGGCCGACGACGATGCCGTCGCGGTCGGCGTGCACCAGCCGCACCCGCTTGCCGAAGGAGTCGAAGAGGCCGCCGAGCCGCTGGCCGCGGGTCACCCGCTGGCCGAGCTCGGCCTCCAGGTGCAGCATCCCGGTGCCGCGGGCGCGGACCCAGCCCGAGCGCCACGACTCCAGCGTCACGGGGGGTGAGTCGTCCTCGAGCGGGTCGATCATCCCGAGGTGGGCCAGCACCCGGCGTACGCCGAGGACACCGGCGTCGACCGCCCAGCCGTCCATCCGCCACGCCTCGCCGGCCTCGTAGAGCAGCACCTTCGCGCCGGCCTCCCGCGCCGCCGCGCGGAGCGAGCCGTCGCGCAGGCGGGCGTGCAGCATCACCGGGGCGCCGAACGCCAGGGACAGCTCGCGGGTGCGCTCGTCCTCGAGGTCGGCGCGGATCTGCGGGAGGTTGGTGCGGCGGTCCGAGCCGGTGTGCAGGTCGATGCCGACCTCGCACTTGGCGACCACCTCGGTCATCACGAGGTGGGCGATCCGGGCGGCCAGCGACCCGCGCCTGGAGCCGGGGAAGGAGCGGTTGAGGTCGCGGCGGTCCGGCAGGTAGCGGTCGCCGTTCATGAAGCCGAGCACGTTGACGATGGGCACCGCGATCACCGTGCCGCGCAGCTTCTTGGCGTCCAGGTCGGCCAGCACCTGCCGGATGACCTCCACCCCCACGGCCTCGTCGCCGTGGATGGCCGCGTCGATCCAGACCGTCGGGCCCTCCTGCCGCCCGTGCACGACGCGGACCGGGAGGTCGACGTCGGCGCCGGTCACGAGCCGGGTGATGGGCAGGGCCAGCGCCTGCTTGCGGCCCGCACGGACCCGCACGGGACCGATCTCGAAGGAGTCGCGGGGCACGGGGGCAGCCTAGGGCGACCGGCCGGGTGGTCTGGCCGGGTCGACCAGGCCGGGTCGTCCGGGCAGGTGCGGCTCAGCGCCCGCGGTTGCGGCGTCGTACGGCGACGGGCGGGCGCGGCCCGAGGTAGGACCGTCCCGGGTCGACGGCGTACCCCTGCCGCAGCGCCTCGCGCCCCACGAGCATCCGGAAGCCCATCTCGTCACGCCGCGACAGCGTCATCTCGCAGGAGATGGTGCGGCCCATCAGCGTGACGTCCATCGGCACGACCAGCCGCTCCTCGGCGTGGCCGGAGGAGGAGCGCACCTCGCGCACGTCGATCACCGGGCACCGCGCGGCGACGGCGTCCTCGTCGGTGGCCTGCCAGGGGTGGACGGAGAAGGAGACCCAGCGCTCGCCGCCGACCCGCTCCTCGCTCAGGTCGAAGGCGTGGATCGCCGAGCTGCGGGCGCCGGTGTCGAGCTTGGCCTTGATCCACGGGACTCCCACGCCGGGCAGGCTCACCCACTCACGCCACCCCGCGAGGGTGTAGGAAGGGTCGGGGGCGGGCAGGTCGTCAGGCACGTCCTCGACTCTCCTTCCTCCAGACTCGGGTGGTCATGAAGCTAGCGATCCTCTCCCGCGCACCCCGCTCGTACAGTACGCAGCGCCTGCGCACCGCCGCGCTGGACCGTGGGCACACGGTCAAGGTGCTCAACACCCTGCGCTTCGGCATCGACCTGTCGGGTGACGAGCCGGACCTGCAGTTCCGCGGCAAGCAGCTCTCGCACTACGACGCGATCCTGCCGAGGATCGGCAACTCCATCACCTACTTCGGCACCGCGGTGGTGCGGCAGTTCGAGCAGATGGACGTCTACACGCCCAACACCTCGTGGGGCATCGCCAACAGCCGCGACAAGCTCCGCGCGACCCAGATCCTGTCCCGCCACCAGATCGGGATGCCGGCCACGACCTTCGTGCAGGGCCGCGGCGACGTGATCCCCGCGATCGAGCGGGTCGGCGGGGCGCCGGTGGTCATCAAGCTGCTCGAGGGCACCCAGGGCATCGGCGTCATCCTGGCCCCCGACATCAAGGTCGCCGAGGCGATCATCGAGACGCTGCAGTCGACCCGGCAGAACGTGCTGATCCAGCGCTTCGTCAAGGAGTCCAAGGGCCGCGACATCCGCGCCCTGGTCGTCGGAGACCGGGTCGTGGCGGCGATGCGCCGGGTCGCGCAGGGCGACGAGTTCCGCTCCAACGTGCACCGCGGCGGGTCCGTGGAGCCGGTCGACCTCGACCCGGCCTTCGAGCGCGCGGCCGTGCGGTCGGCCCAGATCATGGGCCTGCGGGTCGCGGGCGTCGACATGCTCGAGGGCAACGACGGTCCGCTGGTGATGGAGGTCAACTCCTCCCCGGGCCTGGAGGGGATCGAGACCGCCACCAAGCTCGATGTCGCCGGCGCGATCATCGACTACATCGACAACCAGGTCGCCTTCCCCGAGATCGACGTGCGGCAGCGGCTGACCGTCTCGACGGGGTACGGCGTCGCCGAGATCCAGGTCGGTGAGGCCTCCGACCTCGTGGGCAAGACGCTCGGGCAGTCGAGCCTGCGGGAGAAGGACATCAGTGCGCTGACCCTGCACCGCGGCACCCAGGTCATCCCCAACCCCAACGCCCAGCACGTCCTCGAGGCCGGCGACCGGCTGCTCTGCTTCGGCAAGCTCGAGGAGATGCGCTCGATGATCCCCAGCCGGCGCAAGCGCAGCCGGAAGCTGAAGAAGCTGCCCAAGGAGCCGATCCACGACGTGCCACCGGCTGGCTGAGCCCGTCACCCGTACTCGCCTGGTTGACCGGTCCACCTCCGGCTGGCTAGCCTCCCGCTCGTTGTGAGCCGGGTCACAGACCCCGGCTCGTCCCCACACTTCTCGGGAGGAATCCATGGGTCACACCCCTGCCCGGACGCGGCGCTCGCTCGCCGCCTCCGCGGTCGGCGCCCTCACGCTGGGCGCCCTGACCTTCGCCGGGCCGGCCACCGCCCCGGCCCGGGCCGACGACGGCGCCGGACCGACCGCCACGCCGGCGGCCGCCAAGCCCGGCCGTCCGGGCAAGGGCGTGCGGTCCCTCGCCGACCACGCGCTGCGCCCCGCGGGCGCCGACCAGAACTTCTACTTCGTCATGGGCGACCGCTTCGCCAACGGCGACCCCGCCAACGACACCGGCGGGATCGAGGGCGGCCGGCTCGAGCACGGCTTCGACCCGAGTGCCAAGGGCTTCTACCACGGCGGCGACCTCGCCGGCCTGACCGAGAAGCTCGACTACGTCCAGGGCCTGGGCACCGACGCCATCTGGCTCACGCCGATCTTCAAGAACAAGGCGGTCCAGCTCGAGGACGGTCCCTCGGCCGGCTACCACGGCTACTGGATCACCGACTTCACGCAGGTCGACCCGCACCTGGGCACCAACGAGGAGCTCGCCGCCCTCGTCGACGCCGCCCACGCGCGGGGGATGAAGGTCTACTTCGACATCATCACCAACCACACCGCCGACGTGATCGGCTACGAGGAGGGGGCGCGCACGGCGTACGTCGACAAGGACGTCGAGCCCTACCGCACCGCCGCCGGGGACCCCTTCGACGACCGCGACTTCGCCGGCACCGACGACTTCCCGCTGATGGACCCGGCGACGTCCTTCCCCTACACCCCCGTGCTGGAGGAGGGCGAGGAGGACCTGAAGGTCCCGGCCTGGCTCAACGACCCGAGCCTCTACCACAACCGCGGCAACACGACCTTCGTCGGCGAGGACAGCCAGTACGGCGACTTCTTCGGTCTCGACGACCTCTTCACCGAGCACCCGACCGTGCGCGACGGGATGATCGACATCTACCGCACCTGGGTCGGCGAGTTCGGCATCGACGGCTTCCGCATCGACACCATGAAGCACGTCGACGACGAGTTCTGGAAGGCCTTCGGACCGGGGCTGCTCGACTACGCCCGCGCCAACGGCAAGCCGGACTTCTTCATGTTCGGTGAGGTCGCCCTCGACGGCAGCGACGCCGAGGCGACCTCCTTCACCTCGCACTACACGACCCACCTCGGCATGCAGGCGATCCTGGACTTCCCGTTCCAGTGGGCCGCGCGCGACTTCATCTCCCGCCAGGGCAGCGCCGCCGCGCTGCGTGACTTCTTCCTCGCCGACGACTGGTACACCGACGCCGACTCCAACGCCTCGGTGCTGCCGACCTTCCTGGGCAACCACGACATGGGCCGGATCGGCCACTTCCTGGGCGCCGACGACCCGGACGCCACCGCGGAGGTGAAGCTGGCCCGGTCGCGGCTCGCCCACGACCTGCTCTACCTCTCGCGTGGCAACCCGGTCGTCTTCTACGGCGACGAGCAGGGCTTCACCGGCACCGGCGGCGACCAGCTGGCGCGCCAGGACATGTTCCCCAGCACCACCCCGGAGTACGTCGACGACGAGCAGCTCGGCTCCTCCTCGACGCCCGCCGAGGACAACTTCGACACCGACCACCCGCTCTACCAGCACATCTCCGGACTGGCCGCGCTGCGCGAGGAGCACCCGGCCCTGAGCACCGGTGCCATGCAGGTGCGCACCGCCGAGGGCGGCGCGCTGGTCTTCTCCCGCATCGACGCCGAGGAGCAGGTCGAGTACGTCGTGGCCGTCAACAACAGCGAGGAGCCCGCGCGCGTCACGACCTCGACCTTCGCCGGCGGCCAGCGGCTCGAGCGCATCTACGGTGAGGGACCGGACCGGCTGCGCACCGACCGGCGGGGCGAGGTCAGCCTCGAGGTCCCCGCGACCGGCTCGGTCGTCTACCGCGCGACCGCCCCGCTGCCCGCGTCGCGCACGGCACCGAAGATCACGCTGCGTGCCCCGGCTCCGTCGCAGGAGGCGCACAGCCGCTACCTCGTGCAGGCCGACCTGCGCGACTACTCATCCTTCGCCGAGGTCACCTTCCTGGCCCGCGAGCCCGGCGAGGAGTGGACGCCCATCGGCACCGACGACTCCGCGCCGTACCGCGTCTTCCACGACCTGTACGACGCCGAGCCCGGCACCCGCGTGCAGTACCGCGCCGTGGTGCTGGACAACGCCGGTCACACCCGGGCCTCGGAGGTCCGGCGCGCCACCGTGGCACCGCCGCGCCTGGAGGTGACCACCTCCGGCTCCGACGGCTCCGTGACCGCCATCGACCCCGTGCGGGTCTCGACCGTGCCCGACCCGGAGCACCCCGACCAGGTCGTGACCTTCGAGCGCCGCGTCGGCGACGGGTCCTGGACCGAGATCGGCACCGACTCCTCCTCGCCGGTCTACACCGTCGACGACGACGTGAGCGAGCTCGACCTGGGCACCTCGGTGTCCTACCGGGCCTCGATGGTCGTGGGCGACCGGGTCGTGCGTTCCCGCCCGGTCACCGTCGTGACCGCCGCGCCCACGCCGGCCCGGGAGTCGGTCACCGTCGCGGGCAGCCTGCAGTCGGAGATCGGCTGCCCGGACGACTGGCAGCCCGGCTGCACCGAGAGCCGGCTGGAGTTCGACGAGACCGACGGGCTGTGGCGGGCCACCTTCACGCTGCCGGAGGGCGAGTACGAGTGGAAGGTCGCCGTCGACGGCTCGTGGGACGAGAACTACGGCGCCGGGGGCGCGGCCGGTGGCGACAACCTGTCGCTGTCGGTGCCGGCCGGTGGTGGCGACTACACCTTCACCTGGGACCAGGTGAGCAAGGTGCCGGCGGTCGCGCCGGCCGGTTGAGCGCTGCGACGTCATACGGACGGGACCGATGGACGTCCCGTCCGTATGACGTCGGCTGACGTGTGACCCGGGGCCTCAGGCCTTGCCGGCGGAGAGGCGGTACTGCCGGACCGAGAGCGGCACGAAGACCAGCAGGATGATCGCGACCCAGATGAGGGTGTAGAGCTCGGCGTTCTGCTGGGGCCAGGCCTCGGGTGCGGGGATGCTCGGGTCGATGTTGCCGAAGAGCTCGCGGCTGGCTTGCGTGAGCGCGGAGACCGGGTTCCACTCCACCAGCGTGCGCAGGAACCCGCTGAAGGACTCCAGCGGCACGAAGGCGTTGGAGACGAACGTCAGCGGCATGATCACGATGAACGAGGCGTTGTTGATGACCTCGACGCTCGGGACCATCAGCCCGACCCAGGCCATGACCCAGCTGACGGCGTAGGCGAAGAGCAGCAGCAGCCCGAAGCCGAGGATCGCGTCGAGGACGCCCTCGCGGATCCGCCAGCCGACCAGCAGGCCGGTCAGCGCCATGATGATCAGGCTCAGCACGTTGTAGACGACGTCGGAGGTCGTGCGGCCGACGAGCACCGCGGCCGGCGACATCGGCAGCGACCGGAAGCGGTCTATGATGCCCTTCTGCATGTCCTCGGCCAGGCCCGCGCCGGTGAACGTGGCGCCGAAGACGACGGTCTGGGCGAAGATCCCGGCGATGAGGAACTCGCGGTAGGCGACCTCACCGCCCGGGTCGATCGCCCCGCCGAAGACGAAGGCGAACAGCAGCACGAACATGATCGGGCTGATCAGGACGAAGACGAGGACCTCGGGCACCCGCTTGATCTTGATCAGGTTGCGCTTGGCGACGACCCAGCCGTCGGTGAGGGCGCGCACGACGCCGTTGGGACGGGCCTGCTCGAGCGGGCTGGGAGGCGAGGAGGGGGCGGGCGTGGTCATCGGGTCACCTCGGCGGTCGGGTCGGTCGTGGCGTCGGCAGCGGCGTCCTCGCTGGCGTGGCCGGTGAGGGTCAGGAAGACGTCGTCGAGGGTGGGTCGGCGCAGGCCGATGTCGAGGACCTCGACCCGCTCGCGCTCCAGGCCCTCGAGCAGCCGGCGCAGCGACCCGACGCCACCGTCGACGGCGGCGGTGAGCTCGCGGCCGTTCTCGGCGACCCCGATCTCGCCGGTCGCGACCTCGGCCATGAGCCGCTGCACCCGGTCGCGGTCGGCGGGGTGGGCCAGCACGACCTCCACCCGCTCGCCGCCGGTCTGGGCCTTGAGCTGGTCGGCGGTGCCGCGCGCGATCGCGCGTCCGTGGTCGATCACGAGGATGTCGTCGGCGAGCCGGTCGGCCTCCTCGAGGTACTGCGTGGTCAGCAGCAGCGTCGCGCCCGAGGCCACCAGCTCGCGGATGACGTCCCACATCCCCACGCGGCTGCGCGGGTCCAGACCCGTGGTCGGCTCGTCGAGCACCAGCACCGGCGGGGCCGCCACGAGCGCACCGGCCAGGTCGAGGCGCCGGCGCATGCCGCCCGAGAAGGTCTTGGACGGGCGGTCCCCGGCGTCGGCCAGGTCGAAGCGCTCCAGCAGCTCCCGGGCGCGGGCCCGGGCCGCGGTGCGGGACATGCCGTAGAGGCGGCCGACCATCTCGAGGTTCTCGAAGCCGGTCAGGTGCTCGTCGACCGCGGCGTACTGGCCCGACAGGCCGATGCGCGAGCGCACCCCGTCGGGGTCGGCGAGCACGTCGACGCCGGCGACGACGGCGGAGCCGGCGTCGGGCTTGAGCAGCGTGGTGAGCACGCGCACGGCGGTGGTCTTGCCGGCGCCGTTGGGTCCGAGGAGCGCGAGCACCTTGCCCTCGGGCACGTCGAGGTCGAGCCCGGCGAGCGCCTCGACGTCCTTGTACCTCTTCACCAGGCCGGTGGCCCTGATCATGTCGGTCATCGCGTCCTCGGGGGTGTGCGGGGGACGGGCTGGGTGGCGAGCGGGTGCCGGCGCGCTGCCGGCGGGGTGCCGGACGACAGCTGACGATGCCGTGCGAAGGCTATGGACCGCCACCGACATTCGGACTCATCGGTGCGCGCCACCCTGGACACCGGCACTCGCGTGGTCCAGCGTGTGCCGCGTGGATGGACGGGCGGACACACGGTCGGTGACGTTCCGGCAACGCGGGGGCGAGGACTGGGCGGACCCCTGGGCGGAGTACGCCGCGCTGCGCGACCACGACCCCGTGCACCACGTGGTGCCGTCCGGTCGTCCCGACCACGACTTCTACGTGCTGTCGCGGCACGCCGACGTCCTCGCCGCCGCGGTCGACACCGCCACCTTCTCCTCCGCGCAGGGGCTGACGACGGCGTACGGCGAGCTGGAGGCGATCGGCCTGGCCGAGCCGCCGCTGGTGATGCAGGACCCACCGGCGCACACGGCGTTCCGCAAGCTCGTCGCCCGGGGGTTTACGCCGCGCCAGGTGGGTGACCTCGAGCCGGTCGTGCGCGACTTCGTGCGCGAGCGGCTGCCCGCGGTGGCCGACGGCGGGGACGTCGTGGAGGCGCTCTTCAAGCCGCTGCCGAGCATGGTGGTGGCGCACTACCTCGGGGTGCCCGAGGCCGATCGGGCGTCCTTCGACGGCTGGACCGAGGCGATCGTGGCCGCCGGTGGGTCGGGCGACGCACTGCAGGCTGCCGAGGCGGCCGGGGAGATGCTGACCTACTTCGCCGCGCTCGTGGAGCGGCGTCGGCGCGAGCTGCGCGAGCGGCCCGGCGCCGACCCCGGTCCGGACACCGTCTCCCACCTCGTGGCGGCCGGTCGTGCCGACGACCCCGACGGGCTGGTGGCGGTCCTGGGCTACGTCTTCACGATGGTCACCGGCGGCAACGACACCACCACCGGACTGCTCGGCGGCGCGGTGCAGCTCCTGGCCGAGGCGCCCGCCGAGCGTGCCCGGTTGGTGTCGGCGCAGGTGCCGATCGGGGTCGCCGTCGAGGAGCTGCTCCGGCTCACCTCGCCCGTGCAGGGGTTGGCGCGCACCACCACCCGCGACGTCGAGCTGCACGGCGTACGCATCCCCGAGGGCCGCAAGGTCCTGCTGCTGTACGCCGCCGGCAACCGCGACCCGCGGCGCTACGGCCCCGACGCCGAGCGGCTCGACGTGGGGCGTCGGCCGAGCCAGGTCCTCAGCTTCTCCCAGGGCAGCCACCACTGCCTCGGAGCGGCCGTCGCCCGGCTGCAGGCGCGGGTGGCGCTGGAGGAGCTGCTGGCGGCGTACCCGGACTTCGAGGTCGACACCTCGGCCGTCACCTGGGCGCCGGGGCCCTACGTCCGGCGGCCGGTCGCGGTGCCGTTCGTGGGCCGCCCGTGAGCCCCGTCGGTCCCGTCGGCCCTGTCGTCGTGGTCGGCGGCGTCAACGCCGACCTCAAGGCCCGTACCAGCGCCCCGCTCGTGCCCGGCACCTCCAACCCCGGCACCGCCACGCTCACCCCGGGCGGGGTGGGGCGCAACATCGCGGAGAACCTCGCGCGCCTCGGCACGTCCGTCGCGCTCGTCGGTGTCGTGGGCGAGGACACGATGGGGACCCTCGTGCTCGAGGCGACCGCGGCGGCCGGCGTCGACGTCGCGGCCGTGCGGCGCCGCCCCGGGGCGACCGGGTCCTACACCGCGCTGCTGGACCACCGCGGCGAGCTGGTCGCCGGGGTCGCCGACATGTCGGCGACCGACGACCTGGCCCCCGGCGACGTGCCGGCCGACCTGGTCGCGGCCGCCGCGATGCTCGTGCTCGACGGCAACCTGCGCGTCGACACCTTCGCCGCGGCCCGGGAGCTCGCGCGCGCGGCGGGCGTGCCCGTGGTCGTCGACCCCGTGAGCGTGCCGAAGGCGACCCGGCTCGCACCCGAGCTGCGCGACCTGCGCTGCGTCACCCCCAACGCCGAGGAGCTGGTCGCGCTCGGCGGGGCCGCGGCGCTGCACGCGCGGGGGTGCGCGCTGGTGTGGGAGCGGCTGGGCGCTGCCGGCTCCCGCCTGCACGTGGCCGGGTCACCGCCGCTGGAGGTCGCCGTGGGGGTGCTGGAGGCGGAGGTCGTGGACGTCACCGGTGCGGGCGACGCGATGCTCGCGGCGTGGTGCCACGCGGTGCTCGCGGGTGCGGGGGACGCCGAGGCGGCGGCGTACGCCCAGGAGGCCGCGGCGCTCACCGTCGCCTCCCCGCTCACCGTCCGCCCCGACCTGCGGGAGATGCTGGCCCGATGAGCCGTCCGACGCCGCACCCGATGCTGACCCTCACCGACGAGGTCGCCACGGCCCTCCGCGAGGGGCGACCGGTCGTGGCGCTGGAGTCGACGATCATCAGCCACGGCATGCCCTACCCCGACAACGTCGCCATGGCGCTGGAGGTCGAGGGGATCGTCCGCTCGTGCGGAGCCGTGCCGGCGACCATCGCGGTGCTCGACGGACGCCCGCGCGTCGGGCTGACCGGCGAGGACCTGGAGCTGCTCGCCTCGCACCCCGACGTGGTGAAGGCCAGCGTGCGGGACCTGCCGTACGTCGCCGCGCGCGGCCTGCACGGGGCCACCACCGTCGCCGCCACGATGCGGCTCGCGGCGATGGCCGGCATCGAGGTCTTCGTGACCGGCGGCCTCGGCGGGGTGCACCAGGGGGCCGCGACCTCGATGGACGTCTCCGCCGACCTCACCGAGCTCGCGCGCACCCGGGTCGCGGTCGTCTCCGCCGGGGTGAAGTCGATCCTCGACATCGGGCTGACCCTCGAGGTGCTCGAGACCCTGGGCGTCCCGGTGCTGGTCGAGGGGGCCGAGGAGTTCCCGTCGTTCTACTCCCGCGCCAGCGGCTTCGCCGCCCCGATGCGGGTCGACGGCGCCGACGAGGCGGCCGCCGTCGTACGCGCCACATGGGACCTGGGGCTCGACTGCGGAGTCGTCATCGCCCACCCCGTCCCCGCCGAGGACGAGATCCCCGCCGAGGAGATCGGCGTGGTCATCGACCGGGCGCTGGGCGACATGGCCGCCCTCGGCATCACGGGCAAGGCCACCACGCCCTACCTGCTCGGCCGCATCGTCGAGCTCACCGACGGCTCCTCCCTGGCCACCAACATCGCCCTCGTCCGGGCCAACGCGGCGTACGGCTCCGCGGTCGCGGTCGCCCTCGCCGGCTGATCCTCGCTCCTCCGTGCTGCTCCCGGGGTCTCCGTTGACCCGCCCCGTCTTCGGGGGTGACCTGCCCTGTTTTCGGGGGTGACCTGCCCTGTTTTCGGGGGTGACCCGCCCCGTTTTCGAGAGTGACCCGTCGCGTCCTCGGGAGGATCGAAGATGCGGCGGGTCAGCACCGAGGTTGCGACGGGTCAGCACCGAAGACGCGGCGGGTCGGCCCCAAAGTTGCGGCGGGTCAGCACCGAAGTTGCGACGGGTCAGCGGGGGGTGGGGGCGGTGGTGACGCGGTAGCGGACGAACGAGGGGACCAGGACCGCGGCGGCGACGACGCCGACCACGACGAGCACCCCGCCACCGGCTGCGGCGGCGCCGGCCCCGACGGCTGCGGCGATGGCGCCGTGCGCGACGTCGGCGACCCGGGGCCCGCCGGCGACGACGACGGTGAAGACCCCCTGCAGGCGGCCGCGGACCGCGTCGGCCGCCGCGCTCTGCAGCATCGAGGACCGGAACGCCGCGGAGGCCATGTCGGCCGCACCGCCGACGATGAGCATGAGCAGCGCCGTCACCAGCATCAGCCGCTGCCAGGACTCCCCGAACGCCCCGGCCAGGAGCACCGCGACGCCGAAGCCGGCCATCGCCAGGCCCCACACCACGATGCACACGACGACGGCCAGCCCCTGGCGCGAGACCCGCGACACCCACCCGCTGAGCACGCCGCCCACCACGGCGCCGGCGGGGATGCCGGCGAAGAGCAGCGCGAAGACCAGCCCGCCCTCGGCCGGTCCGCCGAAGTCACGGTTCGCGATCTCGGGGAAGAGCGCCCGCGGCATCCCGAAGACCATCGCGATGATGTCGACGACGAAGGACATCAGCAGCACCGGCTGGTGGCGCAGGTAGGCGAAGCCGTCGACCACCGCGCGCACCCCGGGCACCCCGCCGACGACCCCGTCGACGGCGAGCGGCGGCAGCCGCAGCACGGCGTAGATCGTCGCGAGCAGGCAGAGCGTGTCGGCGGCGTACAACCAGGCGAAGCCGGTGAACGGGATGAGGATCCCGGCGACCAGAGGCCCGGCGATGGCGCCGGCCTGGAAGACGGTCATGTTGAGCGAGTTCGCCGCGGGCAGCAGCTCGTCGGGCAGCAGCTTGGGCAGCAGCGCGGCGCGCGTGGGCTGGTTGACGGCGAAGAAGGCCTGCTGCACCGAGAACAGCGACAGCAGCAGCCACACGTTCGTCGAGCCCGCGAAGGCCTGCGCCGCGAAGAGCCCGCTGGTCACGATGAGCCCCAGCGTCGTGACGAGCAGGATCGAGCGGCGGTCGAAGACGTCGGCCAGCGCCCCGCCGTACAGGCCGAAGACCACGAGCGGGACGAGCCCGAACACCCCCGTGAGCCCGACGTACGCCGAGGAGCCGGTGTCGGCGTAGATCTGGGCCGGCACCGCGACGACCGTGAGCTGGGCACCGATGACGGTGATGATGTTGGCGGTCCACAGGCGACGGAAGTCCGGGACCCGCAGCGGTCGGGTGTCCGCGGTCAGCCCCCGCAGCCGCCCGCCTCGCCCTGCCGCCCCGCCTGCCACGGCTGGGAACCTACGCCGGGTCACGAGCGCGCAACGAACCGGCGCCCCGCGTTGCGACCGCGGCAGGCATTGCTGTCTGCTGGCCCCCGGACAGGAGGTCATCTGGTGACGGTCGTCGATGCCGACGTCGATTTCGGGGAGCTGGACAGGCGGGGCGGGCTGGGCGTGCGGTGCCTGGGCGTCGTGCACCTGTACCGCACCTTCGAGGGCCACGACGTCGTCGCGCTCCAGGGCGTCGACCTCTCCGTCCGACCGGGCGAGCGGGTCGCCTTCCTGGGGCCCTCCGGCTCGGGCAAGTCGACGCTGCTGACCCTGCTCGGCGGCATCCAGCGTCCCAGCGCCGGCCGGATCTTCCTGGGCGAGCACGAGATCTCGCGGCTGCCCGAGACCGAGCTGGCGCGCCTGCGCAGCCGCCGGGTCAGCACGATGCTGCAGGGCGCCACGCGCAACCTGCTGCCCTACGCCACGGCCCGGCAGAACATCGCCTTCGCGCGCCTGGCCCTCACCTCCGCCGAGCGCAAGGAGGTCGCCCCCGACCGCGAGCTGCTCGCCCGCGTCGGCCTTGAGGGCGTCGCCGACCAGGTCGTCAGCACGATGTCCGGCGGCCAGCGCCAGCGGCTCGCGCTGGCCTGCGCGGTCTCGACCGGGCCGCAGCTGCTGCTCGCCGACGAGCCGACCAGCCAGCTCTCCCACGAGGACCGCGACGCCGTCATCGGCCTGGTCCACGACCTCGGCGACGAGCTCGGGACGACCATCGTCGTGGTCACCCACCAGCCCGAGGTAGCCGCGACCTTCCCGCGCACGATCACGATGAAGGGCGGCCGGGTCGGCCTGGAGGGCCGCGACGGCGCGGAGTACGTCGTCATCGGCGCCGAGGGCGTCGTCCACCTGCCGACACACCTGGCCGAGCAGTGGCCCCAGGGCACGCTGGTGCGGATCGAGCCCGAGGCCGCCGACCGGCTCGTCGTCTCGCGCTCCGCCGAGGAGGACGCGCCCCAGTGAGCGACCTGCACCTGACGGGTGTGCGCTACGAGCTCACCCGCACCCTGCTGCACGACCTCGACCTCACCTTCCGCGCCGGCCGGATGACCGCCCTCTCCGGCCCGTCGGGCTCCGGCAAGACCACGCTGCTCTCGATCGCCGGCGGGCTCCTGCAGCCCTCCCTCGGCGAGGCGACGTACGCCGGGGAGCCGATGTGGCGCGGCACCGGCGACCCGCGGCCGGAGGTCGCTTTCGTGCTGCAGGTCTACGGCCTGGTGCCGATCCTGTCCGCGCGCGAGAACGTCTCGGTGGCCCTGCGCGCCCGCGGCACCGACCCCGACGAGGCCGACGAGCGTGCCACCGCTGCGTTGGCCCGCTTCCACATCGGCGACCTCGGCGACCGCCAGGTCGAGGAGCTCTCCGGCGGTCAGATGCAGCGCGTCGCCCTGGCGCGCGGGCTCTGCGTCGGTGCCCCCGTCCTGCTCGCCGACGAGCCCACCAGCGAGCTCGACGAGGGCAACCGCGGGCTGGTCCTCGCCGAGCTGTGCCGCGAGGCTGACCGCGGTGCCGTCGTCGTCGTGGCCACCCACGACCCCGCCGTCGTCGACGCCTGCGACGACCACCACGCGCTGGACGAGGGACGGCTGGTCGACCACACCGAGCCGGTCCACCTGGGGGCCGGCCGGCACCGTGGGGCCGGAGGGGCCTCCGGGGCCGGGACGTCCCCCGCTGGTCGAGGTGCGAGCGCGGCGGGCCACGGGACCCCGCCGCAACCGATCCAGCCCGTCGCCCCGGTCCCGGCGGCGGGTCCCGCACCGGCCGCGCCCCCGGCACCCACGCCGCCCGCCCCCGCGACACCTCCCGACCCCGACGACGACCCGCACCGCATTTACCGCCGCCCGGGGAGCGCGTGAGCGCCTCCGCGCCCCGGATCCGCTCCCGCACCCTCCAGGGCGCGTGGTCGCGCCGGGGCACGCTGCTGCCCCTGCTGCTCCTGACGGCGGTGGTCGTGGCGGGCGTGGTGGCGGTGGTCGGGTTCGCCGCGGCGGCCGGCACCTCCCGCCTGCTGGCGGTGCCGCTGCTGCTCATCGGTGCGGTCGCGGTGCCCGCCACCGGGCGGGAGCTCGCCTCGGCCCGGCGTACCGAGATCGCGCTCGCGCGGCTGCGCGGCCTCGAGGGCGCGGAGCTGGTCACGCTGCTGGCGCTCGAGCCGCTCCTGGTGCTGCTCGCGGGTGCCGGCCTCGGCACCGGGGCGGGGGTCGGCGTGACGGCCCTGGCGACCCGCGCCTGGCTCGACGCACCCGTGACGGTGCCCGGCTGGGACGTCCTGTCGGCCGTGCTGGTGGTGCTCCTCGTCGCGCTCGCGGGGGTGGTCGTCGGGATGGCCGCCGCGCTGCGCGAGCCGCTGGTCGCCCAGGTCCGCGGGTCCGCGCGACCGCGCACCTCCACCAGCGCGGCGGTCTTCGGACAGGTGCTGGTCGTGGTGGGCGCGGCGGTGGCGATCTACCGCGCGCGGGTCGTGGACGGGACCCAGTCCGACCTGCTGGTGCTCGCCGGTCCCGCGCTGGTCGGCCTCGCGGCCGGGCACGCGAGCCTGTGGCTGATGGCGCGCTCCGCGCGCCTGGCCGTACGACGCACGCGCCGCCGCGCCCTGCCGACGTACCTCGCCTCCCGGCGCCTCGCGCGCTCGGCCGACGCCGCGGCCCCGCTGCGGGTCCTCGTGGCGGCAGGGGTGGTGGCGGGACTGGCGGTCACCGGTGCGGCCCAGGTCTCGGCCTGGGCGGATGAGACGGCGCGGCTGCGCGCGGGTGCCCCGCTGCGGATCGACCTGGAGCGCGGTGCGGGCGGCGACGCCGCGAGCGTGCTCGCGCTGACCCAGCGGCTCGACCCCGAGGGGCAGTGGCTGATGGGCGCGGTCGTGGTGCCGGGCGAGGGCTCGGTGCCGGCCCGGCGGGCCTTCGTGGACGTGGCCCGGGCCGACCGCGTGGTGGGCGACTTCTTCGCGGGCACCAGTGCCGCCCGGATCGGCGGGCTCGCCGACCGGCTGACCGATGCCTCGTCGGCATGGGCGGTGCCGTCGACGGGCACGAGCATCCAGGTCGAGGTGGCCGGTGTCTCCGCGCGTGCGGACGGGACGCTGCGGCCGCGGGTCGACGTGGAGATCGCCGACCCCGCCGGGCAGGTGCTGGTGGCGGGCATCCGGCTGGAGCTCCCGACGTCCGGCGCCCCGGTCGGCTCGAGCATCCCGGTCGACTGCGTCGCGGGCTGCACGGTCCGCTCGGTCACCCTGTCGCGCACCCCGGGCGACCGCGACCTGCCCTTCGTCCTGACCCGGCTGCAGATCGGCACCACCGACCTCACCGAGCGCAGCTGGGAGCCGGCGGAACCGGCCACCGACGCCGGGCCCGGCGGTCCGGTGGAGGTCACCGACGGTCTGCTCGCCCCGGCCTCGCCGGGCCGGCTGACCGCGCTCCCCGCGCGCGGCGAGGGCCCGGTGCCGGTGCTGATCACCCGCACCGCCACGTGGGAGGGCGACCCCGTGCTGGAGTCGCCCGGTGGCGAGGACCTCCCGGCCCGGGTGGTCGCCCGCTTCCCCGCGCTGCCGCTCGTCGAGGCCGACGGGGTCTACGCCGACCTCCCGCGCGCCGCGGCAGGCGCCCCGCCGACCGTGCCCGCGGCCGAGGTGATGGTCCTGGCCCGCGCCGACACCCCGGCGGCGCTGCTCGCCGAGCTGCGCGAGGAGACCGGGGCCGAGGCGCGGGCGCTCGAGGTCGTCACCGCCGACGTACGCGAGGCCACGGGCGCCGCCCAGGCGCAGGCCTACCTGCTGATGGCCGCGTTCTGCCTCCTGGTGGCGCTGCTGGCGCTGCTGACCGCCGTCGCCCGGCAGCGCCCGACCTGGGTGCGCGACGTCGCGGCGCTGCGCGCCGTCGGCGTCACCCCCGCCACCCTGCGCCGCAGCACCCTGGTCGAGGCCGGGCTGCTGCTCGTGGTCACCGGTGTCGCCGTGGCGCTCGGCACCTGGGCCTCGGTCGGGCTGCTGCTCGGCCGGCTCGGCCTGGTCACGGTGCCGGAGCACGCCGTGGACCTGCGCACCGCCGTGGCCCCGCTGCCGCTGGCCGTCGCGGCGGTGGTGTGCGCGGTGCTGGTCGTCGTCGTGGTGGTGCGGGGCCGGGCCGTCGACCCGGCCCGGTCCAGCCCCGGCCGGCTGCGGGAGGAAGTGCGGTGACCACCCTGCTCCCCACCGTCCTGCGCGGCCTCCGCTCCCGGCTGCTGCTCTCCCTCGGCTCGGTCGTGCTCACCGCGCTGGCGGTCGGCTCGGCCGTCCTCGGCCCGGCCTTCCAGGGCGCCGTCACCAGCTCCTTCCTCGTCACCCGCCTGGCCGAGGCACCGCAGAACCTCACCGGCCTGTCCTGGGTCTGGACCCCCGACCCCGCCGACACGGGCTTCGACGTCGACGCCACCCTGCTGCGTGCCGGGGCCGCCGCCGAGCAGGCCACCGAGGAGGGTGACGAGGCCGGCGAGGGCGCCGAGCGCTACCTGCCCCCGCAGTTCTTCGTGCGCACGTTCCCGACGGAGGGCCTGGGCGGCGAGGCGCAGCTGGGCTGGGCGCCCGGCTACTGCGCCCACCTCGTCATCGAGGGCGCCTGCCCCGAGGAGCCCGACGAGGTGCTGCTCCTGGCGCTGGACTCCACGATCACCGGGCTCGGCATCGGTGACACGACGCCGGTCGAGGGCCTGGGCGAGGTGCGGGTCGTGGGCACCTACGCCACCCCGGGGCCGGAGGAGGAGGACTACTGGTTCGAGTACGGCCGGCTCGCCAGCCGTCCGCCGACGCCCGCCCCGGCCAACCAGCCCTACCAGCCCGCGCCGATGCTCGGCACGAAGCAGGCCGTGGCGGAGGCGGCCGACACGGTGGGCTACGAGGTCCTCGTCGACCGTCGGCTCGACGTCCCGGCCGACCTCGCGGTGGAGGACCTCGACGAGGTCGTCGCCGTCGCCCGGGCCCAGGACGACCTGGTGCTCGAGGGCGACCGGGGCACGCTCACGGAGTTCTCCATCAACGACATCGGCGGCGTCGTGGAGGAGGTCCGCGACCAGCAGGCCACCGCCCGCGCGTCGGTGTCGCCGGCGGTGATCAGCCTCGTCCTGGTCGCGCTCGCGCTGCTGCTGCGCCTGCTCACCGCGGCCGCCGACCTGCGGATGCCCGAGCTGGCGCTCGCCTCGCTCCGCGGCCTGCCGCGCCGGCGCATGTGGTCGCTCGGCATGTCCGAGCCGCTCGCGCTGCTGGCGCTCTCGCTCCCGGTGGGCGGCGCCCTCGGCGTCGGCGCCGTCGCGCTGCTCATCGAGTCGTGGCTGGTCCCCGGGCTGCCGCTGCGGGTGCCGTGGACCTCGGTCCTCGCAGGCGGGCTGGTCGGCCTGGGCGCTGCCGTCGTGGCGCTGGTCGCGGTCGGCCTGGTCGTCCGGATCCCGCTCGAGGCCCAGCTCGGCGGCGTACGTCGACCGCGGCGCGCCCGGCGGGCGGCCGTCGTCGCGCAGCTGGCGCTGGTGGCCGCGGCGGCCGCGGTGCTGCTCAGCAAGCTCAGCTCGACCGAGCGCGGCCGGCCCGACGTCACCGACCTCGTGCTCCCCGTGCTGCTCGCCGTCGTGGCGGGCCTGGCCGCGAGCCGGGCCACCTCCTCCCTGGCCGGCTGGTGGACCCGGGCCGTGCCGCACACCCGCTCGCTCGGGTCCTACGTCGCGGTCCGCGCCCTCTCGCGGCGCCACGAGGGGACCCTGGTGATCCTGCCGGTCACCGCCGCGATCGCCATCTGCGTCTTCGGGGCCGGGGTCTACGACTCCTCCTCGGCCTGGCGCGGCTCCGTGGCCGCCACCCGGGCGCCCGCGGCCACCGTGTGGACCTCCTCGCAGACCCTCGAGGACACCGTCGGCCTCACCCGTCGCCTCGACCCCGAGGGGCAGTGGCTGATGGCCGGCAGCACGGTCATCACCCCGCAGCCCGGCCCCGTCTTCGCGGTCCTCGACACCTCCCGGCTGGAGCGCGTGGGGCTCTGGAACGAGCAGTGGACCCCCGGCACCTCCGCCGGCGAGGTCGCCGAGCTCCTCGCCACCGGCCCGGTGCCCGTGGTGACCGGGCGGCGGATCGGCATCGAGGTCGAGAACGCGCTGGAGACCAGCGACGAGCTGGTCGTCCGGCTGCGGCTCGTCCCGCCCGAGGGCCGCCCGCGCTCGATCTTCCTCGGCCCGGTCGCGCCCGGGGTGTCCGAGCTCGACGAGCCAGCGGCGTACTGCCAGCAGGGCTGCCGGGTCGAGGAGATCACCCTCGGCGGCCCGGCCGCCCAGCAGGTCGACATGGAGGGCTCGCTCGCGGTGCGCGCCCTGCTGGTCGACGGCGAGCCGGACCGCGCGGCGATCACGGAGGGCGGCTGGACGCTGGTGCCCGGCGCGACCGGCAACGACGCGGTCGACGACGTCTCGCTGGGCGCCGAGGGCCTCGAGGTGCTCGTCGCCTCGAGCTCCCCGGTGATCGTCCAGCTGGGCGCCGGCGACCCGCCCGCGGCCCTCCCGGTCGTCGCGGGGGACACCGCCCGCACCAACACCTCCTCCGCGACGTACGGCGGCGGCTCGGCGTTGGACTTCGAGGTCGACCCGGTGCTCACCGCGGGGAGCGTGCCGCTGCTCGGGCCGCGCGGGCTGCTCATCGACTACGACACCTTCGCGGTCGGCCGCGCGGTCTACGACCAGGACACCGACGTCTACGTGCTGGCCCGCGACGACCTCCCGGACAGCCTGGTGACGCAGATGCGCGACGCCGGGCTCGTGGAGGACACGTCGTACGCCGAGGTGAAGGGCGAGCTCGACGGCACCGCGTACGCCCTGGCGCTGCGGCTCTACGCCGTGGTGGCCGCCCTCGTCCTGCTCATGGCCGTCGCGTCGCTGGCCGTCAGCACCGCGGTGCAGCTGCCGGCCCGACGCCGCGACGCTGCGGCGCTGCGGGTCGTCGGCGTGCCGCGGCGCCAGGTGATGGGCTCGGTGCTGCGGGAGCTGGTGCTGGTGCTGGGCGGCACGGCCGTGGCCGGGCTCGCCGCCGGGTCGCTGGCGCAGTACGTCGTGCTGCGCACCGTCACGCTCGGCTTCTCCGAGACGCTGTCGACCCCGGCCCTCGTCGCCGCCATCGACCCCTGGCGGCTCGCGCTGCTGGCGCTCGTCACCGCGCTGCTCTTCGGGACCGTGGCGCTGGTGTCCGCGGTCCTCACCGTCCGGGGGGCGCGGGGGTCGACGCTGCGGGAGTCGGCGCGGTAGGGCGGCCTGGCGGGTGTGAGGTTCAGCGGGGCCCCGATGAATCTCACGGTCCCCCGACGCACCTGCATCGGTGCGCCGCAAGCTTCAGCGGTGCCCCGCTGAACCTCACGAGCGCCGGGCTCACCCGTCGTGCGCGTGCCGCCCCACGTGCCAGCCACCCGGAGGCAGCTCGAGCGCGGCGTCCGGACCCCAGGACCCCTGCTCGTAGGGCTGGACCTCCGGCGGGGAGTCGAGCAGCGGCTGGCAGACCTGCCAGATCCGGTCGACCTCGTCGGCGCGGGTGAAGAGCGTCTGGTCGCCGCGCAGGACGTCGAGGACCAGCCGCTCGTAGGCCTCGAGCGGGTCGGCGTCGGGCACGGCATCGCCGAGGTCGAGGCACATGGTGGCCGCGGCGAGCTCCATCTCCGGACCGGGCTTCTTGCCCTGGAGGTCGACGCGGACCTGCGGGGAGTCGGTGAGCTCGAGGACCAGCTCGTTGCAGCCGGCGGTCTCCCCGAAGAGCGCGGAGGTGGGGGTGCGGAACCGGACGGTGACGGTACGCCGGGTGGCGGCGAGCGCCTTGCCGGTGCGCAGCAGGAACGGCACGTCGCGCCAGCGGTCGCAGTCCAGCCGGACCTCCAGCGCCACGAAGGTCTCCACGTCGGAGTCGTCGTCGACGTCCTCGTCGTCGCGGTAGCCCTCGAACTGGCCGAAGACCGCGCGCTCCGGGTCCAGCGGCAGGACCTTCTCGAAGACCGCCGACTTGGCGTCGCGCAGCGACTCGGCGTCCCCGGCGCCGGGGTCCTCGAGCGCCACGAAGCCCAGGATCTGCATGAGGTGGGTGGAGATCATGTCGCGCAGGCAGCCGGTCGACTCGTAGAACGAGCCGCGGCCCTCCAGCCCGAGCTCCTCGGGCACGTCGATCTGCACCGACTCCACGTGCCGGGCGTTCCAGGACGGCTCGAACAGGCCGTTGGCGAAGCGCAGCGCCAGGATGTTCTGCACCGCCTCCTTGCCCAGGAAGTGGTCGATCCGGAAGACCTGGTCCTCGTCGACGACCTCCTTCAGCGCGGCGTCGAGGGAGCGCGAGGACTCCAGGTCCAGCCCGAACGGCTTCTCCACGACCAGCCGCGCCCGCTCGGTCAGGCCCTCCTTGCCGAGCATCGCGATCATCGGCTCCATGGCCGCCGGGGGGATCGAGAGGTAGACCAGGCGGCGTACGTCGTCGGCGTCCGCGCCCATCGACGACTCGGCCTCGCGGACCGCCGCGGCTAGCTCGCCGCCGTCGTCGGCGTCGGAGGTGCAGAAGGTGACCCGGGAGAGCAGCTGCTCAGCGACGTCCTCGTCGAGGTCCTCGACGGTGTCGGCCAGGCCCTCGCGCAGGCGGTCGCGGAACTCCTCGTCGGAGCCGGGGGAGTGCCGACCGCTGCCGATCACGGCGTACTCCTCCGGCAGCCGCCCGGCGGCGGCCAGCCGGTAGAGGCCCGGGAAGAGCTTGCGGGCGGCGAGGTCGCCGGTGGCGCCGAAGAGGACCAGGACGTGTGGCGGGACGGTGTCGGTGCTGTCGGTGCTGGGCTCGCGGGAGTCGGGGGAGGTCACCGCTCGAGCGTCCCCCGAGGCCCCGGGCCGGACACCACCCGACCGGGCCCGCCTCGCCGCCCGAGGCGACGGCCGAAGGGGTGGGCCCGGCGTGGCCCGGGCCACGTTCGACCCGGTGTGGGGTTATGACCTGGCATAATGGTGACATGAGTCTCGACAACGACACCGCGACGCAGGCCATCGAGGCCTACTTCGGGAGCAGTGTCCTCACCGACGAGCCGACGTGGACCAGCGTGGTGCTGGCCGAGGCGACGAAGTCCTTCGACTCCGCCGACGAGCTCGTGGCGGCCCTGGACCTGATGAACCTGCGCGCGGAGACCGGCCCCGCCGCCTGACCCGACGGCCGGCCCGCCGCTGGTCGTCCTGCGAGGCGCGCCGGCGCCGAGCCACGAGACCGCACCCGGCCCGCACCCCCTGCTCGGGATCAGCGGAAGGTGAACCGCTCCGGCCCCGCGGCCGAGGCCGCCCAGAACCGGTCCTTGCGGCTCTCCACCGACACCCGCAGCGCCGCCCCGCGCAGGTCCGCGCGCCACGGCAGCACCGCCGAGACCTCGCCCCCGCGAGGGGTGTCGCACGCCGAGCGCGACAACGGCCGCCAGCCCGCGCTCGTGCGCCGCTCGACCAGGATCCGCACGCACTCCGGCCGGCCCTTGACCGCCACCTCGATCGTGGCCGCTCGCCCGGCGACGTACGCCGGCACCCGGCCCGCCCGCGCGCCGGGGAACCCGAGCGTCAGCCGCGGGCTCACCATCAGCCGCGCCCGGGTGACGACCGACTCGGAGGTGTCGACGGCGTCGTAGGCGACGAAGACGGTGGTGCTCTGCTTGAGCCGCAGCGGGACCCGCCCGCTGCCGTCGACCGGCAGCGTCACGCCGGGCTGCTCGACGAGACCGGCGGCGACGCCAGCGGTCCACACCCGCAGTGACCGTTCGGCGGATCGCGCGTCGAGCTGCACCGGCAGCTTCACCCGCGCGCCGTAGGGGTACGCCGCGGCCGGCTCGGCCAGCGTGAGCGTCGCGTCCGGACCGGGATCGAGGACGTCGAGGCGGTAGCCGTCCCGCGCCTGGCTCACGACGTAGGTGTCGACCGCGCCGACGGCGAGCGCCGCGGGGAAGCGCCACGCGTCGATCCCGGAACCCTCCTGGGGCTCGCGCCGCAGGTCGTAGGTGCGCCCGGGCTCGAGAGACCCGGCCGGGACGGTCCACACCGGCTCGACCGGTGCGAAGTCGTTGCTGGTGAAGACCGCCCGGCCGTCGGGCCCGAACGCCACGTCCAGGCCGTGGAAGGGCTCGTCGTACCGGTCGCGCGGCAGGTCGTACGCCGCCAGGGGCTCCAGCGTCAGCGCGTCCCAGCGCTCACCGCGCGCGCCCACGAGCGTCGAGCCGTCGGGCGTGAGGGCCAGCTGCTGCGGGAAGTCGGTCTCCAGGCTCGCGCCCAGCGTGACGTCGCCGGTCTCGACATCCACCTCCCAGCGCAGCAGCCCGTTGCCGCCCCGCCCGAGGGTCCACAGCGAGCGGGCCTGCACCGAGTCCGGTGCGGTGCCCGCAGGCGCGCCGACCAGGCCTCGGGCCGAGTCGTACTCATCGCCGACGACGACTCCTGTCACGGGGTCCAGCAGCCGCACGTGCTCCCCGCCGGAGGTGTACTCGCAGCTGCTGGAGAACGCGACGAAGCGGCCCACCGGCACGGTGGCGCTCGGGCAGGAGTCGTAGTCCTCGGCACCCTCACGGGCGTCGAAGGTGCGCACGACCTCGAGCGTCTCCACGTCGACGGCCGTGAGCGTGTGCCGCTCGGCCTGGGCGACCCAGTACCACCCGCGGGCCTGGTCGAGGGCGACGTCGACGGCGTCGGCGACCGGCACGCGACCGGTCGGCGTGCCGGCCAGGTCGGTGACGAGCAGCTCGGCGGAGCCGCGACCCTGGGCGATCAGCAGCCGGCCGCGGCCCTCGTCGAGAGCCAGGTCGACCGCGCCGGTGACCGGCAGGTCCGTGCGCTCACCCGCGAGCGCGGGCGTGGGGACGGCGGCCAGGCCGAGACCCAGCCCGAGGGCCGCCAGGACGGACAGGGCGCGCGCAGGGGCGCGGTGAGGAGCAGGCACGCGGGACCTCCCGAGACGGCGTGACAGCGCGGATCGTACGACCAGCGGCTGCGTAGGCTCGCATCCGTGAGGCCCCGCCCCGAGAAGCCCGGTCCCGGCCAGGAGTCCGTCTGGGACTACCCCCGACCGCCCGCGCTCGTGCCGAGCAGCCAGCTGGTCGAGGTGGTCCTCGGCGGCGTCGTCATCGCCCGCACCACCACCTCGTGGCGGGTGCTGGAGACCAGCCACCCGCCGACCTACTACCTGCCCCGCGAGGCCTTCGTCGACGGTGCGCTCGTCCCGACCTCGGGCAGCTCGGCGTGCGAGTGGAAGGGGTTGGCGGCGTACGCCGACCTGCACGGCGGCGGGGTCGTGGCCCCGCGCGCGGCTTGGAGCTACCCCGACCCGACGCCGGCGTTCGCCGCCATCAGCGACGCGTGGGCGGTGATGCCGGGCGCCGTCGACGAGTGCCGGGTCGACGGCGAGGTCGTCCGTCCGCAGGAGGGCGGGTTCTACGGGGGCTGGATCACCGACGCGGTGGTCGGGCCGTTCAAGGGAGTCCCGGGCTCCTGGGGCTGGTAGCGAGGACGCGCCAGCGGACTCGCTGACAGTGGTCGAGCGAGCGGCGCGACCGAGGAACGAGGTCGCGACCCGCGTGTCGAGACCGGGTGAGGTGCCTGTGGTCGGCGACCACAGGCAGGTCACGCGGTCTCGACGACGGCTCGCTGGCGCTCGCCTGCTCGACCATCAGCAGCCGGGTCCCGGTTCCTTCTTGCCCAGCAGCCGGTCGGCCAGCAGGTCGCACCACTGCCCCGAGGACGGGCCGCCGTTGACGGTGCCGTCGGACTCCCCGGGGTGCTTGACCCACAGCGTGCCGTCGAAGGCTCCGTCGAACCGCAGCCGCGGGGCCCGGCCCAGCCGCGCCCAGGTGGGGTTGATGACGTCGGCGTCGACGGGGTCCTTCGCACCGTTGCGGGAGGTGTCGACGACGTACTTGGTGCCCTTGACCCCGAGGCCCCTGAGCTCGCGCACCATCCAGCGCGCGTAGTGGTGCTCGGTCTTGGTGCGGCGGAAGTTGGACACGTTGGTGCTGAAGCCGCGCGCGTCGGCGACGCCGGCCTTCTTCAGCAGCTCGGCCCGGCCGTCCCACGGCGTGTCGTCGGTGGTGGGGTCCCCGGTGGTCCAGCCGGAGTGGCCGACGTCGATGTAGACCCACGCCCCGGCGTCGGCGAGGTGGCGGGTGGCCCAGCGCAGCAGCCTGACGCGGTTGTCGGCGTTGCCGCACTCCCCACCGTGGTAGAAGGGCAGCGCGTCCGGCTCGAGCACCAGCAGCGGGCTGGAGCCCTCGAGGCCCTCGGCGACCTCGGCGACCCACTTCTTGTAGGCCTCGACGCCGGGCAGCCCGCCCGAGGAGTACTGGCCGCAGTCGCGGTCGGGGATGGAGTAGACGACCAGCATCGGCGTCTTGTCGGCGGCCTCGGCCAGCCCGACGTACTCCGCGACGACGTCGGCGACCCGGTCGGTCGGGTAGTACTCCGAGCCCAGCCACAGCGCCTGGGCCTTCTTCGCGATCGGCTCGTACGCCGGGCCCTGGGCGTGCACGGGCATCCGGCTGTCCACGTAGAGGCCCCGCACGGTGCGCGGGTCGGGAGCGCGCCGCGCGGTCGCCGGCTCCTGGGGTCCCGTGTCCGCAGCGGCGAGCCGCGCCGGTGCGGCCGGGGCCACCGGCGACGGCCCGAGCACGCCGAGCACGCCGAGCGCGACGGCGGCGGCCAGCGGGAGCACGGGCAGGCGGGCAGGACGCAGGAGCACCCGTCCAGGGTGCGGCACGCGAGGGGCGTGTGTCCGCACTATCCGCGGACCCGCCCCCCGGCACCGGGCGGCGGCGCGGGCCGACCGCGCGACGGCGTACGGGCTCAGCGTCCGGCGCGCCGCTCGTACTCCGCCCGCGCCTCGAGGTCGACCTTCGACAGCGAGGTGTCGGCGCCCATGGCGTGGCTGACGGCGTCGCGGGCGCGGCGGGGCAGGGTGTTGGAGGAGTAGAAGATGCCCTTGGCGTAGGCCGGGACCCAGGTCTCGAAGCGGGGGCGCCGGGCCACGGACAGGATCGCGTCGGCGACCTCCTCGGGCTTGCACGGGCGCATGCCGCGGGTGGCCTGCACGCCGGCGCCGAGCTCGGTGGCCACGACGGTGGGCAGCACGACCGAGACGTCGACGCCGCCGGGGGCCAGCTCGGCCGCCATCGCCTCGGAGAAGCCGACCACGCCGAACTTGCTGGCGGAGTAGACGGCGCCGCCGGCCATGCCGATCCGGCCGACCGCGGAGGCGACGTTGACCACGTGGCCGTGGCCGCGCTCGAGCATGGTGCGGGCGGCGAGCCGGGTGCCGGTGATGACGGCGCGGAGGTTGACCTCGAGGATCTTGTCGATCGACTCGTCGGTCTGCTCGACCAGCGGGGAGAGCGGCATGATCCCGGCGTTGTTGACCAGTACCTCGACCGGGCCGAGGGCCTCGGCCCGGGCCAGGAACGCGGCGAACGACGCGCGGTCGGCGACGTCGACGACGTACCCCTCGGCGCCTCCACCGACCTGGGCGGCGGCCTTGGCGGCGACGTCGTCGTCGAGGTCGCCGATGACCACGCGGGCCCCGGCGTCGGCGAAGCGGCCGGCGGTGGCCAGGCCGATGCCGCGACCGGCGCCGGTGATGGCGACGACCTTCCCGCGCAGGTCGCGGTCGGGGGTGCGGGCGAGGCGGGAGGAGCGGCTCATCGGTGGTCTCCGAGGGGGTAGAGGTCGACGGGCTGTCCGTCGACCGGGAAGGGGAGGGAGTGGTTGTCGAGGGGGGCGGTGTAGTCGGGGTCCACCCGCCACTCGAAGCGGCGCAGCAGGTGGTGCATGACGGCCTTGACCTCGGCGCCGGCGAAGAACATGCCCAGGCACTTGTGCACGCCGCCGCCGAAGGGGTCCCAGGCGTGGCGGTGCCGCTTGTCCTCACGGCGCTCGGGCCCGAAGCGCTCGGGGTCGAAGCGGTGCGGGTCGTCCCACAGCTCGGGCTGCAGGTGCGTGAACTGCGGGGAGACCATGAGGAAGGTTCCCTCGGGGATGCGGTGGCCGAGCACGACGGTCTCCCGCACGGCCTTGCGCACCACGACCGGCACCGGGGCCCGCAGCCTCAGGCACTCGCGCATCACCAGGTCCAGCGAGGTGAGGGAGTCCAGCTCGGCCAGGGACGGCTGCTCGCCGAGGGCCCGGGACTCCGCCCGGCAGCGCTCCTGCCAGTCGGGGTGCTTGCCGAGCAGCTCCAGCATCGTGGAGAGCGTGATGGTCGAGGTGTCGTGCGCGGCCATCATGAGGAAGACCATGTGGTCGACGACCTGGTCGTCGGTGAGGCCCTCGCCCTCCTCGCTGCGCACGTGGCACAGCTGGCTGAGCAGGTCCGGGGTCTCGGTCGCACGTCGCTCGGGCAGGTAGGAGCGCAGGAACTCCTCCAGCAGCCGGCGGCCGCGGTGGCCCCGCCACCAGCGTCCCGGCGGGACCGGCAGCCGCACCACGGAGGTCGCCGCCTGCACGCAGTCGATAAACGCGCGGTTGACCCGGTCCATCTCCTCGGGCGAGGTGTGCTCGGCCCCGCCCATGAAGAGGTCCGCGGCGATGTCGAGGGTCAGCGCCTTGAGCGCGGGGTAGGCGCGGAAGTCGCGCCCGGGCTCCCAGGAGGCGACCCCGCGGGCGACGGCCGGGTGCACGCGCGTGGTGTAGCCCTCGAGCCGGTCGCGGGTGAAGGCCTGCTGGAGGATCCGTCGGTGCAGGTGGTGCTCCTCGAAGTCGAGCAGCATCAGTCCGCCGTGGAAGAACGGGCCGACCAGGTACGACCACGCGGGCTGGTTGGCGAAGGCCTTGTCCCGGTTGGCGAAGACGGCCTCGAGCGCGTCGGCGCCCAGCAGCATCGCCCACCGGTGCCGGCCAGCGACGCGGAGCGGCGAGACCGCGCCGTACGTCGTCCACTGGCGCTCGAACAGGGCCTGCGGGTCCCGGGCGTAGTCGAGCAGCTGTCCCAGGACGGGCAGTCCGTGGGCCCCACGCACGGGGCTCGGGATCTCGCGCACACGCTCGGCCGTGGTCTGGGTCACGCCGTGATCGTATTCTGACAGGACGCCCTGTCAAGAGGCTCCGGGTGACCGGTAAGGACCGGCGCGCAGTCCCCCTGGGAGGGGACGGGCGTGCCGGGTGCCCGCTGCCGGGGCCACGTGGCAGCCTGGGGGCCGTGGCAAGGAAGAAGGGCGTCTACCGGGGTCTCACGGCGCAGGAGCGCGCCGCCGAGCGGCGCGCGCGGCTGCTCGAGGCGACCCTCGAGGTGTGGGGCCGCGAGGGTGGCCCGCCGGTCACGATGACCCGCATCTGCCAGCAGGCCCAGCTCACCGAGCGCTACTTCTACGAGCAGTTCGCCAACCTCGAGGAGGCCCTCGAAGAGGTGCTCAAGTCGATCTACGACGAGATCGTCGAGGTCACCGCCGCCGCCCTGGAGCAGACCAGCGGCGACCCCGCCGACCGGGCGCGGACCGGCATCGCGACCTTCCTCGACGTCTTCGTCCAGGACCCGCGCAAGGGGCGGGTCGCGATGATCCTCGCACCCGGCCGGGCCGAGCTGCGAGCGCGGCGCCAGGAGCTGCTGCGCTCGATGAGCTCGTTCGCGGCGATGGAGGCCGGTGAGCTGTACGGCGAGGAGGCCGAGCCCGGCCCGCGTGGCGAGCTCGCCGGCATCCTCTTCGTGGGTGGGCTCTCCGAGCTGGTCGCCGGCTGGATCGAGGGGACGCTCGAGACCGACCCCGCCGAGCTCGTCGAGGCCGCCACGCGCGCGTTCACCCGGCTCGCCCACCGCTGAGGCATCGCTTTTCGGGACCGGACTCGAACTGACGAGCGTGGCGGCGCAGGCGATCGGGCGGTGGTTCCGACACCGACCGCTACGCCGCAGGACCTGTAGGAGCAGGCGTTGAAGGAGAACCAGGCGGTGGTCGCGAGCGAGTTGCTCGCTCGCGCACTGGCGGGTTCTGAGGGCCGAAACTGTCGGTGCTCGCTGCTGTACTGAGGTATGGCGGATCTCGGGCAGCACCCTCTCGACCGGGTGGTCGAAGCGCTGTCCGATGCCCTCGACCAGGGTCACGACCTCTCTCTCATAGGGCTCGATCAGGCCGCCACTGCGGCCGCGATCCGCCGACTCGGGGCGATGTCCGCCCGGTTGGCCGAGCTGACCGCCACCGTCCTGCGCCACGGCGCGGACGTGCAGGTGCAGGACACCCGCTGTGCGACCTCCATGACCGCGTGGTTGGCCGCGGAGACCCGGACGTCCCACACCGGCGCCCACCGTGATCTGAAGCTGGCCGAGGGGCTGGGGCGCTGGCACCGCGTGGCGGAGGTGCTGTCCACGGGGGCGGCCAACGTCGAGCAGGCCGCCGTCCTCATCCACGCCCTCGACGCCCTGCCCGACGACCTCGACCCGGCTCTCGTCGAGAAGTGCGAGCTGCACCTGGTGGGGCTCGTCGGTGACTTCGGACCCAGGCAGCTGCGAGTCCTCCGCCGGCACGTCCTCACGGTGGTGTCACCCGAGATCGGCGAGGCCCATGACGCCAAGCTGCTGGCGGACGAGGAGCGTCGTGCTGCGGAGAAGGCGCGGATCTCCATGGGTCGCGACGGGCACGGTCGGTCCACGGCCGCTTCACCATCCCGGAGCTGCACGCCGCGATGCTGGAGAAGGCGCTGCTGGCCCTCACCTACAACGAGCACGACCCCGAGCAGCGGGCCAAGCCCACTCCGCAGCGGCAGGGAGAGGCGTTCTGCGAGCTCCTCGAGCGCGTGCGCGACCGGGACGTCCCGACGGTGGGCGGCACCGGTGCGACGGTCGTCGTCACGATGACCCTCGACTCGCTCCTCGGTGGACTCGCCGAGGCGGTCCTCGACAACGGCGACCGCATCAGCGCCGCCACCGCCCGACGTCTGGCCTGCGAGTCCGGCATCGTCCCCGTCGTCCTGGGTGGCAGGAGCGAGGTCCTCGACCTGGGCCGTCGCCGTCGCTACCACTCCAAGGCCCAACGCATCGCCATCGCCACCCGCGACCACCACTGCACCGCCGAGGGGTGTGACGCCCCCGCCGCCCGCTGCCACGTCCACCACGACAATCCGTGGGCCCTGGGTGGCCACACCACCGTGCGCGAAGGCCGGCTGCTCTGCCCGAAGCACCACCGCGCCGTGCACGACCCGGCGCGCAGCGTGCGACTCCGGACGTGAGGCAGTCCTCGAACAGAAGAGACAACCTCTCCAGCGGGCGCCGGACTCGACGCCCCGCGGACCAGCCCCCGAGATCATCGCCCGCGAGATCGTCGAGGACCTGACGGCCGCGCTGGTCGAGTTCGAAGCCGTGGCCGCGGCGCTCGAAGCCTCGTCGTCGGCGTCCGCCGAGGCTGATTAGTTTTCGCTGTCCTGCTGCTCGGGACCGCGTCCCCAGGGCCCCCGGCGGCGGTACGTTGCGCAGCGCCGCCGCCGCGCGGCGATCCCCCGACAGGAGAGCCCCATGACCAGCCGCCCCTTCACCCGCCAGTCCACCGTCGCCGAGCTCGCCACCACGGCCCCCGGCCGGGCGTTCAAGGCGATGATCCTGCGCCAGCTCCCGCCGACGCAGACCGAGAAGGAGCGCCGGGAGCTGGAGGCGATGACCCTCGACTTCCCGCTCGAGACGCTGGTGGAGCTGTCCGAGGGCAAGCTGACCTGGGGCATCGCCGACTCCCTGGTCGACCTCGCCAACCGCCAGCCGCACCGCGTGGCCGGCCGGGCCGCCGGCGCCGGCGTGGGTGCGCTGAAGAAGGTCGCGGGCAAGGTCCGCCGCTGAACCCGGACCTCGATGATCGGAAGGCGGGACAGTTCGCACGCCCGCCGGTCCAGCCCGCCGGCGTCTCGTCGTGGGATTCCCTGCCGTTGACATCGTGTCGCGGTTACTCTCGGGTACGTGACGGACGCACCCGTGCCGAGCTTCGGCCCCTCCCCCGACCACGTCGAGCTGCAGCAGTGGCTGCACACCTTCGCAGCGGATGTCATCCGACCCGCGGCCGCGGAGTGGGACGAGAAGGAGGAGTTCCCCTGGCCCGTGGTCGAGGAGGCCGCGAAGGTCGGGATCTACTCCCTCGACTTCTTCGCCACCCAGTCCTTCGACCCCACCGGTCTCGGCATCCCGATCTTCATGGAGGAGGTGTTCTGGGGTGACGCCGGCATCGGCCTCTCGATCGTCGGTACGGCGCTGGCCGCGGCCGGCCTGGCCAGCAACGGCACCCCCGAGCAGCTCGCGGAGTGGGCGCCGGAGATGTTCGGCACCCCGGGCGACCTGAAGATCGCGGCGTTCTGCTCCTCCGAGCCCGACGCCGGCTCCGACGTCGGCGCGATGCGCACCCGCGCGGTCTACGACGAGGCCACCGACGAGTGGGTCATCAACGGCACCAAGACCTGGGCGACCAACGGCGGTCTCGCCGACGTCCACGTCGTGACGGCGGTCGTCGACCCCGACCTGCGCACCCGCGGCCAGGCCTCCTTCATCGTCCCGCCGGGCACGAAGGGGCTCTCCCAGGGCCAGAAGTTCCACAAGCACGGCATCCGCGCCTCCCACACCGCGGAGGTGGTGCTCGACAACGTGCGCGTGCCCGGCCGCTGCCTGCTCGGCGGCAAGGACAAGCTCGACGCCCGGCTGGCCCGGGCCCGCGAGGGTGCCAGGAGCGGCGGCGGCAACGCCAGCATGGCGACCTTCGAGCGGACCCGTCCCGCCGTCGGCGCCCAGGCGGTGGGCATCGCCCGCGCGGCCTACGAGACCGCGCTGGACTACGCCAAGACCCGTGAGCAGTTCGGCAAGCCGATCATCGAGAACCAGGGCGTGGCCTTCCAGCTCGCCGACATGGCCACCCAGATCGACGCCGCGCGGCTGCTGGTGTGGCGCGCGTCGTGGAAGGCCGCCACCGGCGGCGCCTTCGACAAGGCCGAGGGCTCGATGTCGAAGCTGTTCGCCGGCGAGACCGCCATCAAGGTGACCGGCCAGGCGATGCAGATCCTGGGCGGCAACGGCTTCACGCGGGAGTACCCCGTCGAGCGCTGGGCCCGCGACGCCCGGATCTACACCATCTTCGAGGGCACCTCGGAGATCCAGCGCCTGGTCATCGCCCGGACGATCTCGGGCGCGCCGATCCGCTGAGCCCGGAGCCGGGGGTACTCCGCATCATTTCTGATGCTTGCTGCGAGCTCGGCAGCAGAAATGATGCGGAGTACCCGCCCCCGCCCGTCCCACAGCTCACACCAGCCACGACCCGGCCACGCCCGGACCTCCGGGGGTGAGCCGGGCCGGCCACGGGCAGCGGGAGGGTCGGGTCATGAAGATCCTGATCGGCCTGGCCATCATCGTCGCGCTCGCCTACCTCGGCTACCGCATGTTCTTCGTCAACGCCCACAAGAAGTGACCGAATGAGGATCCCCGCGAGAAGGGACGCAGCGCGGTGCGACAGCGGTTCGAGGGCGCCATCGCCGGGGTCGGGTCGACCTCCGGCGTCCGGGTCGTGGTCGGGCGCTGGGAACACTCGCCCCTGGGCTCCTTCGCCGACGCCATGGTCGCCGAGGCCGACGGCCGCCGGGTCCTGCTCGCACCGAACCAGGACGTCGCGGACTTCGTCGCGGCGACGTACTCCTTCGACGAGGTGCGGATCGAGCCGCTCTCCGTCGAGGGCGCGACCCACTGGCGCGTGCGGTCGTCGTCGCTGCTGCTCGACCTCGAGCTCGGGCACCGCACCACCCTGGGTCGGCTGCTGCGCGCGGTGCCGCGGGCCGTCGGCACCAGCCCGGCGTGGTGCACCGTGACCGACCCCGTCGCGCGCGTGGTGATGCGCGGCGTGCGCACGCGCGGCTCGGCGGGCAACGGCCGGCGCGAGTGGTACGCCGCCACCGACCACCACGTCCTGCGCTCCGCGACCGGCTCGTACGACGGCGCCGACCTCGGCGCGCTCCGGCCGGTCAGCCCGGAGCCGGGGTTCGGGTTCTCCTCGACCCCCGCGCGACCCTCGGTCACCTCGCTCGTGACGACCGTCGAGGTCCCCGGCGGCTAGGTCCTCGCTGCCACGGACCCGGCCCGCTGGAGCCGGCCGAAGCGGAGCATCGCGACCGCGCCCAGCAGCGGCCCGGGGGCCAGCGCGAGCATCACCCAGGTCCAGCCCACCCGGTCGGCGAGCAGCGGGAGCAGCTGGATCGAGGCGACGGTGAGTGTGAACCCGGCCGCCGTCTGCACGGTGAGGGCGGTGCCGACGTACCGCTGGTCGGCGGTCTCGCTCAGCGCGGTCGAGAAGACCCCGGAGTCGGCGATCACCGACGCGCCCCACACCCCCAGGAAGACAGCGAGGACCGCCGTCGGCGCAGCCACGGCCCACGGGGAGAGCAGACAGCACGCGCCGCTGGTGAGCAGGGCGCCGGTGGCCGCCCGCGAGCGGCCCCAGCGGTCCGCGGCCCACCCGCCCGCCAGCGCTCCGGCAAGGCCGGCGAGGCCCACGGTCCCGAAGGTCGCCAGGCTGGTCGCGCTGCCCGGCCCGACGTCGCGCGCGCCGGCCAGCCACAGCGGGAGCCAGGTCCACAGCGCGTAGAGCTCCCACATGTGCCCGAGGTAGCCGAGGTTCGCCAGACGCGGCAACGGGTCGCGGAACCCGACCAGCGCGTGCCGGACCCGGGGCCGGGCCGAGGGCGCCAGCAGCGGCCCGGGACGGACCAGGGCGAGGGAGACGCCCCCCGCCGCCACGGTGAGCCCGGCGGCGGTGAGCATCACCGCCCGCCACGGCAACCCGCCGCTCGCCCCGGCCGCCGCGACCAGGTGCGGGAGCGCCGAGCCCAGGGTCAGGCACCCGATGAGCAGACCGAAGGCGCGTCCCCGGTCGACGGGGCGGGCCCAGGAGGCCGTCAGCTTCATGCCGACCGGGTAGAGACCGGCGAGCAGCGCGCCGGTCAGGAACCGCAGCGGTACGGCGGAGCCGAGCCCGTCCGCGACCAGCGCGAGCGTCGCCGTGCAGGCGGCCGCGCCCAGCGCGCAGGCGGCCATCAGGCGCTCGGGTCGCACTCGGTCGGCCAGGGTCAGCGCCCCCGAGACCACGGCCCCGGTGGCGAAGCCGAGCTGCACCGAGGCGGTCAACCAGACCGAGGCCCCCGTGGACAGGCCCCACTCCGCACGCAGGGTGGGGGCGATCGCGGTCGCGGAGAACCAGACGGCCAGTCCGAGCACCTGCACCAGGGCGACCAGCGCGACCTGGCGACGCCCTCCAGGGAGGGCTGCTGCCGCCGGGGTCGCGACGGGCGGCTCGCGGTGGGAGGGCACCCCGGCAGTCTGCCGCGCGCGGCCGGCTCGTCGGGTCAGAGGTCGATGGCCCGGTTGACCCAGGTCGAGGAGACGACCATGCCGACCTTCTCGTAGAGCCCGAGCGCCCCGGTGCGGGAGTCGGTGGAGAGCGAGCTGGAGGTGGCGCCGTGCTCGCGGGCGACGCGGAAGGCGTCGGCGAGCAGCGCCTGGCCCAGCCCCTTGCCGCGCTGGTCGCCGGCGGTGGCCAGGCGGTCGATGTAGGCCTGGGTGGTGCCGTCCTCCTGGCCGGCCATGATCAGGAAGGCCATGCCGACGACCCGGCCGTCGGGGTCCACGACGACCCGCAGGTGCCAGGGCTCGAAGCCGGGGCGCTGCACGGTGCCGGCGGCCCACTCCTCGAAGGTGTCGCGCGGCCGGTCCGACCACTCCAGGAAGGCGTCCTCCTGGACGGTCCAGGCGCCCTCGTAGTCGGGGCTGCGGGCCGGGCTGCGGTCGGCACCCTCGGCCGGGAGCTCGGCGGCCCGCACCGTGTAGCCCTGCGGCAGCGGCCGGTCAGCGACCTCGGCGCCCTCGGGGAGCTCCAGCACCCACGACTCCCAGCGCGCCCGGTAGCCCAGCGACTCCAGCAGCCGGTCGCCGGCCGAGCCCTGCGGTACGGGCATGCCCACGACGGTGGCACCCGCGGCGCGGGCGGTCTCCTGCATCCAGCCGGCCAGCGCCGTACCGATGCCCTTGCCGCGGTGCTCGGGGTGCACCGCGGCGTCGCCGCGGTCGTTGCGGACGTGCTCGGAGTAGGCGACCAGGGTCTCGCCGGAGAAGACACCGATCCCGTGCTCCTCCACGACGTAGCCGGGTCGCTGCCAGTCGGCCACGATGTCGGCCTCCTCGATCTCCACCGTGCCGACGTCGTGCTTCTCCTGCGCGGCCATCACCTCGAACACCCCGCGGGCATCCTCGGCGGTGAGGGGGCGGGCGGTGTAGCCCGGAGGCAGGGTGAGCGCGACGGATCCGGTGGGTGCGGCCATGAGCGGCATCGTGGCGGCAAATGCGGCGCGGGGCCTCCGATTTTCATCAGAGGCCCCGCGTGCGGGTGCGAGCGGGTGCTCAGGCGTTGCGGATCGCGGAGACGTCGAGGTCGAGCTTGATCTTCTCCGAGACCAGGACGCCGCCGGTCTCGAGCGCGGCGTTCCAGGTCAGGCCCCAGTCCTTGCGGTTGATCGTGGTGGAGCCCTCGAAGCCGATGCGCAGGTTGCCGAAGGGGTCGCGGGCCGAGCCGGTGTGCTCGAACTCGATGGTGACCGGCTTGGCGACACCCTTGATGGTCAGGTCGCCGGTGATGGTCCAGTCGTCACCGCTGCGCGAGACCTCGGTGGAGACGAACGTGATCTCCGGGTTGGTCTCGGCGTCGAAGAAGTCGGCGGAGGCCAGGTGGCCGTCGCGGTCGGCGCTGCCGGTGTCGATCGAGGCGGTCTTGATCGAGAGCTCGACCTTGGAGGCGGCGGGGTTGGCGGCGTCGACGTGGGCGGTGCCGCTCCACTCGCTGAACTGGCCGCGGACCTTGGTCACCATCGCGTGGCGGGCGGTGAAGCCGAGGCGGCTGTGGCTGGCGTCGATCGTGTAGTCGCCCGAGATGTCGTCGAGGGCGGTGGTGGGGGCGTCGAAGTCGGAGGTGGTCATGGTGGCTCCTGGGCGTTCGTGGGTGAATGTTCAACCACCATAACCGGACCCAGGTCCGCTTTCATTCCCTCGGTGGGGTGGATGGTCTGGACCGGACGCACGCGAGCCCCGCTCCCGGCGTGGGGGGAGCGGGGCTCGTGGACTGGGTCCGCCTGTGGGCGGGCGTCAGGCGGCGTGCGTCTCGTGCAGGACGACGGCCTGCTCCGCGGAGGTCCAGCGCGACTCCAAGCGGGAGGACCCGTCGGCGTCGGTCACCGTGATCCACACCTGCGTCAGACCGCCGGTCATCTTCATGTCCTGCATGGGACACCTCCTGTTCACCTTCTGTTCACCAAGGTAGCACGTCCCCACCGTGAGGGCCAGGGAACGGCCGCGGGCGGTCCGCACCCTCCACCTGGAGGGGCCGCGCCGCCTCGGCCACAGGGCAGCCGCTCCACGTCCCGCCTGGGCCGGCAGGCCTGCCGCCGCCCGCCGTCGTACGCCGCGGGGCGGGCGCGTCCCACGCCCGGCGGTCCTGGTGACCGACCCCACCGCTGCGAGGACTCGGGTGCCGGGGGCGCGGCCCACTACCGTGGACGGGTGAGCGAGGCAACAGGCACCCCCGAGGACAGCACCACCACCGACGACCACGGCAGCGCGCAGACCGAGGCGCAGGTGACCTTCCAGGACCTCGGACTCTCCGCGCCCGTGCTCAAGGCGCTGCGCGACGTCGGCTACGAGACGCCGTCCGCGATCCAGGCGGCGACCATCCCGACCCTGCTCGGTGGGCGCGACGTCGTGGGCCTGGCGCAGACCGGCACCGGCAAGACCGCTGCCTTCGCGCTGCCGATCCTCTCCAACCTCGACGTCTCCCAGAAGTCGCCGCAGGCGCTCGTGCTGGCCCCCACCCGTGAGCTCGCGCTCCAGGTGTGCGAGGCGTTCGAGCGCTACGCCGCGCACCTCAGGGGCGTGCACGTGCTGCCGGTCTACGGCGGTCAGGGGTACGGCGTGCAGCTCTCGGCCCTGCGCCGCGGCGTCCACGTGGTCGTCGGCACCCCCGGCCGGATCATGGACCACCTGGAGAAAGGCACCCTCGACCTCAGCGAACTGCGCTTCCTGGTGCTCGACGAGGCCGACGAGATGCTCAACATGGGCTTCGCCGAGGACGTCGAGACGATCCTGGCCGACACCCCCGACACCAAGCAGGTCGCGCTCTTCTCCGCGACCATGCCCGCGCAGATCCGCCGGCTGAGCAAGCAGTACCTCACCGACCCGGCCGAGATCACCGTCAAGAACAAGACGGCCACGGCCAGCAACATCACCCAGCGCTACCTCATCTGCAGCTACCCGCAGAAGGTCGACGCCCTCACCCGCATCCTCGAGGTCGAGAACTTCGAGGGGATGATCGTCTTCGTCCGCACCAAGAGCGAGACCGAGGCGCTGGCCGAGAAGTTGCGCGCCCGCGGGTTCACCGCCGCTGCCATCAACGGCGACGTGCCGCAGAACGTGCGCGAGCGCACCGTGCAGCAGCTCAAGGACGCCAAGCTCGACATCCTGGTGGCCACCGACGTCGCCGCCCGCGGCCTCGACGTCGAGCGGATCAGCCACGTCGTCAACTACGACATCCCCACCGACACCGAGTCCTACGTCCACCGGATCGGCCGCACCGGTCGCGCCGGCCGCAGCGGGGACGCGATCTCCTTCGTCACCCCGCGCGAGCGCTACCTGCTGCGTCACATCGAGAAGGCCACCAAGCAGCCGCTGACCGAGATGTCGCTGCCCAGCGTCGAGGACGTCAACAGCACCCGGCTGACCCGCTTCGACGACCAGATCACCGCGGCGCTGGAGCAGACCGACCGGATCGCGGGCTTCCGCGACATCATCGCCCACTACGTCCGCAACCACGACGTGCCCGAGACCGACGTGGCCGCCGCGCTCGCGGTCGTCGCGCAGGGCGAGACGCCGCTGCTGCTGGACCCGGCCGCCGACAAGGTCCGCACGCCTCGGGTCACGCCCGGCGACCGCGACGACAGGGAGCGTCCGGCGCGTCCGGCGCGCTCGCGCAACGGCGACACCCCGATGGCGATGTACCGCATCAACGTCGGCAAGCGGCACAAGGTCGAGCCCCGCCAGATCGTCGGCGCGCTCGCCAACGAGGGCGGCCTCAACCGCAAGGACTTCGGCAAGATCCTCATCAAGCCGGACTTCTCCCTGGTCGAGCTGCCCGCCGACCTGCCGTCGGCGACGTACGCCGCCCTGGCCGACACCCGGATCTCGGGCAAGCTGATCGAGCTCTCGCCCGACAACGGCCCGCGGCCTCGCAGCAGCTCGGGTCCGCGCGGCGGCTCGGGTCCGCGCCGCAGCCGCGAGGACCGCGGTCCCGAGGTCACCACGTGGGGCGACGACAAGCCCTCGAGGAAGCCCCGCCACAAGGGCTGATCGAGGCCGCGCCAGCGAGGGCGTCCCGCACTGTTGGTCGAGCAGCCCGAGCGCCAGCGAGGGCGTCGTCGAGACCGCCGCACCTGTCTGTGGTCGGCGACCACAGACAGCTCACGCGGTCTCGACGTCGCTCGCCAGCGCTCGCTGCTCGACCATCAGGCGTCAGAGCAGAGCGGCCACCAGCGAGCCGGCCGCCATCGCGCCGGAGGCGGCCGCGCCGACGACCGAGGACATCGGCATCGGCAGGGCCGCGACGTGCGCCATGTCGCCGGCCGCGTGCACTCGCGGCAGCGACGTGCGGCCCATGACGTCGACCTCGACGCAGCCGCTGGGCAGGGTCCGCAGCCCCAGCTGGGCGGCGAAGGGGGTCGTCTGCTCCAGGGTCGTGGAGACGTAGACGCCCGCGACCTCGAGGTCGGGGCCGTCCTCGAAGGTGACGCGCACGCCGCCGCCGGTGGGGTGCAGCCCGGTCACGCGCTCGGTGCGGGTCGTGCCGGCCGCGGTCGGCACGGGAGCAGCGCCGTCGGTGAGCACGGTCGTGTGCGACACGACCGGCGCCAGGATCGCCGGCAGGTGGCCCGCGGGGACCGTGCCCAGGACCGCGACGGGCTGACCCGCGAACTCGTGGCCGTGGCAGAACGGGCAGTGCACCACCCGGTCGCCCCACAGCCCGGCCAGCCCGGGGACCGCCGGCAGCACGTCGCGCACCCCGGTCGCGAGCACCAGGCCCCGCGCGGTCAGGACGGTCGCGTCGGGGTCGGCCAGCTCGACGGCGTACCCCTCACCGTCGGGACGGACCGCCACGACGGTGTCCTCCCAGATCGTGGCGGTGGGGTACGCCGCCACCTGCTCGCGCGCGAGCTTGCGGAAGTCCGCGGGCGGGGTGCCGTCGTGGGTGACGACGTTGTGCATGTGGCCGGCCGGGTCGTTGCGGTAGCGACCCGAGTCCAGCATCAGCACCCGGCGGTGGACCCGGGCGAGGGTGAGGGTGGCCTGGAGGCCGGCGGGGCCGCCGCCGACGACGATTGCGTCGTAGTCGTAGTCGTAGTCGTGGTCGTGGTCGTGGCTGCTGTGCGTCATCTCTGCTCCTGACGAGGTCGGACTTGTGCTGGTCACGAGCCTGTGACTTCATGTCGACATGAAGTCAAGCGAGCGACGCTGGAGCGTCGGTGAACTGGCCGAGCGGTTCGGGCTGGCGACCCACGTGCTGCGGCACTGGGAGGACGTCGGGCTGCTGCACCCGGACCGGGACGGAGCCGGGCGGCGGGTCTACCGCGAGAAGGACGTCTACCGGGTGGCCGTCGTCGTCCGGAGCAAGGCGGCGGGCATGAGCCTGGAGCAGGTCGCGGTGCTGCTGGACGCCGACGCCCCCGACCGGCACCGCGTGCTGGAGGCGCACCTGGCCGAGCTCGACCGGCGTACGGCGGAGATGGCCCTGCACCGGGAGATGACCGAGCACGCGCTGCGCTGCCGGGCGCACGACATCGCGACCTGCCCGCGCTTCGCGGCGGCCGTGGCCGACCTGGTGGACGGGACCGCCCCGGGGCCCTTCGACGGCCGCAGCGCCGAGCCGGCCGGAGTCGCGGAGGCCGTGGAGGGCGCGGAGGTCCCGGGCGACCGGTGAGGGGCATGGCGGTGTCGCCTGGGGCTGGTAGAACCGCGGGCATGCTGCGCTCTCGGACCCTCGCCCTGCCGCTGGCCGCCGCGCTCCTGCTCCTCGCCGGCTGCACCGAGGTCCAGGAGGCCGTCGCCGGACCCGACCCGGAGCCGACCGCGCGGGAGCTGGCGGAGGCGTTGACGGCGCAGGACCTCACCGGCGCCCCGGTCGGCGGGGCCGAGCGCGCCGAGGAGGAGCGGGCCGCGATCGTCGAGGGGATGGGCGGGGTGGCACCGCAGGTCGGGGTGATCGACCTGGAGGAGTCCGGCGACACCGCGACCGCCACCCTGTCGTGGTCCTGGCCCGTGGTGACCGGCGCTGAGGGGGTCGAGTGGACCTACGAGTCCACCGCCCAGCTGGAGCGCGTGGCCGACGACTGGTCGGTGGTGTGGGCGCCGTCGGTCGTCGAGCCCTCCCTGGCCGACGGCGAGCGGCTGGACCTCGTCACCCTGGCTGCGCGTCGCGGCGACGTCCTCGGCGCGGACGGGCTCGCGGTCGTGACCCAGCGGCCCGTCGTGCGCTTCGGCATCGACCGCAGCCAGGTCGGCGAGGCCCGCGCGGTCGAGGGCGCCCGGCGCCTGGCGGCGCTGCTCGACGTCGACGCGAAGGCCTTCGCCGAGCGGGTCGAGGCGGCCGGGGAGGCGCAGTTCGTCGAGGCCATCACCTACCGCCGTGACGACGTGCCGCCGGCCGTCGCGCAGGGCTACGACGAGGTCCCCGGCGCCCTGGCGGTGCCCGGCGAGCTCGCCCTCGCCCCGACGCGCGACTTCGCCGCGCCCATCCTGGGCTCGGTCGGCCCGGTGACCGCCGAGATGGTCGAGGAGTCCCCGGACACCTACCGCCCCGGCGACGTCGCCGGCACCTCCGGGCTCCAGGCCCGCTACGACGACCGGCTTCGCGGCACCCCCGGCGCCAGCGTCGACGTGCTGCCCGCCGAGGAGGGTGGCGAGGCCCGCGAGGTGTTCCGGGCCGAGCCGACCCCGGGCGAGCCGCTGCGCACGAGCCTCGACCTCGACCTGCAGCAGGCCGCCGAGCAGGTGCTCGCCGACGTGGGTCCGCCCAGCGCGCTGGTGGCGATCGACCCCGGGACGGGGGCGATCCTGGCCGCGGCCAACGGCCCCGGCACGGGGGGCACCAACCTGGCGACGTACGGCCAGGCGGCGCCGGGCTCGACCTTCAAGACCGTCTCCTCGCTCGCCCTGCTGCGCGCCGGGCTCTCCCCCGACAGCGCGGTCGAGTGCCCGGCGACGACGACGGTCGACGGGCGGGAGTTCGGCAACTACTCCGACTACCCCGCTTCCGCGGTCGGTCGCATCACCCTGCGCCAGGCGGTCGCGCAGTCGTGCAACACCGCCTTCATCACCGAGCGCGGCGAGCTCGGCGGCACCGAGCTCTTCGACGCCGCCGCCTCCCTTGGGCTCGGGCTCGACCAGGACCTCGGCTTCCCGGCGTACTTCGGCCAGGTGCCGCAGCCGGAGACCGAGACCGAGTCGGCCGCGGAGCTGATCGGGCAGGGCCGCGTGCTGGCCTCGCCGATGGTGATGGCGACGGTGGTCGCCTCCGTGCAGTCCGGTCGCACCGTGGTGCCGTGGCTGCTGCGCGACTACCGCCCCGACCCGCCCGAGGGTGCCGCGCCCCTGACCGGCGCCGAGGCGACCGCGCTGCGCTCGATGCTGCGTGCCGTGGTCACCGACGGCAGCGGCCGCGGGCTGCTCGACGTGCCGGGCCCCGAGCTGATCGCCAAGACGGGCACCGCGGAGTTCGAGCGGGACGGGCAGGTGCTCACCCACGCCTGGATGGTCGCCGCCGGATCCGACCTCGCCGTCGCGGTGTACGTCGACGAGGGGGTCTCCGGGTCACGCACCGCCGGCCCGCTGCTGGAGGAGTTCCTCCGGGCGGCGCGGGGCTGACGGCGTCACGAAGTTCGCCGCGCCCGGGCGAGACCGGCAGCGCGACGGACGAGGGGCCCGGCGGACCGGGCCCCTCGTGGCGGCGTCGGGCGGGGGACGTGGGGACGAGCCGCCGGACGTAGATGAACCCCTCGCCGCATGGGGTCAGCAAGGGGTTCACAGCCGTCTTCTGAGTGCTCCCTCCGAAGTCGACAACAGCAATGATGCCACCACCGGGACCACCCGTGTTGCGGATTGGTGCGAACTGGTCGAAGTGCCAGGATTCGGACATGACTGGTCCAGACACATCTGCCGTGCTCGACCGCCTGCTGCCCGCCGAGCACCGCCGCCTGTGGGTGGCCGGCGAGTGGCGCGACGCCGAGGGCGGTGACACCTTCGAGGTCGTCGACCCGGCCGACGGCCAGGTGCTCACGCGCGTCGCCGACGGCTCGGTCACCGATGCCGTCGAGGCGCTGGACGCGGCGGTCGCGGCCCAGCCGGAGTGGGCGGCGACCCCGCCCCGCGAGCGGGGCGAGGTGCTGCGCGGGGCGTTCGAGCTGATCCGCGAGCGTGCCGAGGACCTGGCGCTGCTGATGAGCCTGGAGATGGGCAAGGCGGTGGCCGAGGCCAAGGGCGAGGTCGCCTACGGCAACGAGTTCTTCCGCTGGTTCTCCGAGGAGGCCGTGCGCATCCACGGTCGCTGGATGCAGGCGCCCGCGGGCGGCTCGCGGCTGCTCACCATCAAGAAGCCGGTGGGCCCCTGCTTCTTCGTCACCCCGTGGAACTTCCCCCTCGCGATGGGCACCCGCAAGATCGGCCCGGCCATCGCCGCCGGCTGCACGATGGTCGTGAAGCCCGCGCACCAGACGCCGCTGACGATGCTGGCCCTCACCGCGATCCTCACCGAGGCCGGTCTGCCCGACGGCGTGCTCAACGTCGTCCCGACCACCCGCGCCAAGGAGATGAGCAAGGCGCTGCAGGCCGACGACCGGCTGCGCAAGGTCTCCTTCACCGGCTCGACCGCCGTGGGCCGCACGCTGGTGCGCCAGTCGGCCGACCAGCTGCAGCGGGTGAGCATGGAGCTCGGCGGCAACGCGCCGTTCCTGGTCTTCGAGGACGCCGACGTCGACGCCGCCGTGGACGGCGCGATGGTCGCCAAGATGCGCAACATGGGCGAGGCCTGCACCGCGGCCAACCGCTTCCTCGTGCACGCCGACGTGGCCGAGGAGTTCGCCGAGAAGCTCGCCGCCCGCATGGGCGCTCTCACCGTCGGCCGCGGCCAGGACGAGGGCGTCGACGTCGGCCCGCTCATCGAGGAGAAGGCGGTGGAGTCGGTCTCCCAGCTGGTCACCGACGCCGTCCACGACGGGGCACGGCTCCTGGTCGGCGGCACGGTGCCCGACGGACCCGGCTTCTTCTACCCGCCGACGGTCCTGGTCGACGTCCCGGCCGACTCCGCGATCAACGCCGAGGAGGTCTTCGGCCCGGTCGCGCCGATCACGACCTTCACCACCGAGGACGAGGCGGTCGAGCGCGCCAACGCCACGGAGTACGGCCTGGCCTCCTACGTCTACACCCGCGACCTGTCCCGCACGATCCGGATGGCCGAGCGGCTCGACTACGGCATGGTCGGCATCAACACGGGGCTGATCTCCAACCCGGCGGCGCCGTTCGGCGGCGTGAAGGCGTCCGGCTTCGGGCGGGAGGGCGGCTTCGAGGGCATCGAGGAGTACCTCGAGACGACGTACGTCGCCCTGCCGGTCTGACGCGGGGCCCGCAGGCGTGGACCTCTTCGGCGGCACCCGCGAGACCTACCTCGGCTTCGCCGAGCAGGCCGCCGACTCCCCGACGCTGGCCGGGTGGTCGCGCGCCGTCGCCGAGGACGAGGAGGTCCTGGCCTGGCTGGGGGAGCTGCCGGTGCTCAAGCAGCAGCCCAACCTGGTGTACGCCGCCGCGCGCTGGCACGGGCTCGCGCCGACGGCGGCGTACGCCGACCTGCGGGCGCTCCTGCTGGGCGACGACGGCAGCATCCGCGCGACGATCCTGGCGCGGGCGACCCAGACCAACGAGGCCGGGCGGATGGCGACCCTGCTGCCGGTGCTGGCCCGCATCGCCGCGGAGGACGGGCCGATCGCCCTCGTGGAGGTGGGCGCCAGCGGAGGCCTGACGCTGCACCCCGACCGGTGGGCCTACCGCTACGCGACGCCGGACGGGGAGGTGCAGGTGGGCGCGCCCGACGCCCCCGTGCTCGAGTGCGTCGTGGAGGGGCTCGCGCCGCTGCCCGATCGGCTGCCGGAGGTCATCTGGCGCGGCGGGCTGGACCTCAACCCGCTCGACGTCACCGACGACGACACCGCCCGCTGGCTCGAGACGCTGGTCTGGCCCGAGCACGAGGACCGGCGGGTCCGGCTGCGCCGGGCGATCGAGGTCGCCCGCGCCGACCCGCCGCACCTCGTGCGCGGCGACCTCCTCACCGACCTCGACCCCCTGCTCGAGGAAGCGGGCCGGCACGGTCGCGTGGTCGTCCAGCACAGCGCGGTCGTCGCCTACCTCGAGGAGCCCGACCGCGAGGCCTTCCACGACGCGATGCTCGAACGGGTGGCCGCCGGCACCTGCCGCTGGGTCAGCAACGAGTCGCCCCGGGTGCTGCCGCGCGTGCTGGCCGGCACCGTCGGGGCGCTCGGCACCCCGCCCGTCGGCCGCTTCGTCCTCGCCCTCGACGGGCGCGGGCTGGCCTGGACCCACGGGCACGGGCGGTCGATCTCGTGGTGGGAGCCTGAGCCGGTCTGACGCCGTCGTCCGATGACCGGGGCCGACCGCGTCGAGTCGGAGGTGCTGTCCGGCACCTGGCGCCGGAGAGGACCTCCAGCTCCTCGTCGTGACTGCCGGACGCGACCGTGAGGTGCCGAGCAGGCGCATCCTCCCGGAAGGACGCGCCGGTTCGGCCGGAGTGCAGCGGACGGGGCCGGATCAGCCCGCCGCGGCCCGGCGGCCCAGCGCCGCCAGCAGCCGTACGTCGTCGGGCGCGCCCCGCGGGACGGGCAGCGGCTCCGCGAAGTGGTGCGCGTCGGCCGTGGCCCGCGCGACCGGCAGCAGCGCCGCGGCCAGCGCGGGCGGCACCGGGTGGTCGAGCCCGAGCGTGGTGGCGACGTCCCAGCCGTGCACGGTGATCTCCAGGGCCGCGGCGACCACGAGCAGGCCGGGTGCGACCGGGGCGCCGCCCACCACGACCGCCTCGTGCTGGGAGCGGCCGCCCGACCAGGTGCCGAGGAGCGCGCACGCCTTGCGCTGCAGGGAGTCGACCGCGCCCACCCCCGGCTCGCCGGGGGACGTGAGCGTGCGGACGGAGCCGCCCGCGGCCTCGAGGAAGGCGTCCAGGGCGTCGTCCATGTGCGCGAGCAGGGTGCCGAGGTCCCAGCGCGCGCAGGGCGTGCGCCGGGTCAGCGTGGTCGGCCGCACCGCGGCGAGGGCCACCCGCGTGTAGGCGAGGGACCGGTCGAGCAGCTCGACGCCGTCGTCGAGCAGCGCGGTCACGGGACCGGCAGGACGGCGGCGGGACGGTGGTCGGCCGGCAGGGACATCGGCAGCCCGAACTTCTCGAACAGCCGGGCGTCGAAGAACGCGTCGACCTGGGAGACCTCCGGCGACTCCGGGTCGCCGTCCCACTGGAGCACCTGCAGCTGGAACGGGACGAACCCGCCCTCCGGCGTACGCATGTAGAGGCCGAAGGCGGGCTGGCCGTTGGCGCGGGTCTCGATCATCGGCATGTCCTCCGAGCCGCCCGGGCACTCGTTGCCGATCAGCCACGCGATGTTGGCGCGGCCCTTGAACCAGCTCGTGAACGGCGGCATCTCCCACACCGCCTCGGCGGTGAGCATCGAGACGATCGTGTCGACGTCCTTGCGCCAGAACGCCTCGACGTAGCGCTCCAGCAGCTGGCGCTGGGCGGTGGTGAGCTCGTCGGCGACGGTGTCCTCGGTCAGCGCCCGGTCCTTCATCTGCGCGTGGGCGCGCTGCAGGGCCGAGTTGACCGCCGCGACCGTGGTGTCCAGCGCCTCCGCGACCTCGGCGGCGCTCCAGCGCAGCACGTCGCGCAGGATGAGCACCGCCCGCTGGCGGGCCGGCAGGTGCTGGAGCGCCGCGACGAAGGCCAGCCGGATCGAGTCGCGCTCCGCGACCGTCACCGCCGCGTCCGGCACGGGCTCCAGCCAGGTGATCTCGTGGTCCTGCTCCAGGGCGTCGCCCGCCGGCTGGTCGGCGGTGCCGAGCCCCGCGGGCAGCGGACGCCGGGGCCGACCCTCGAGGTTGGTGAGGCAGACGTTGGTGGCGATCCGGTAGAGCCAGGTCCGCACCGAGGAGCGGCCCTCGAAGTCCGCCGCCGCCCGCCACGCGCGCAGGAACGTCTCCTGCACCAGGTCCTCGGCCTCGTGCACCGACCCGCTCATCCGGTAGCAGTGGGCCAGCAGCTCGCGCTGGTACCGCTCCGTGAGGGTCGGGAAGTCCGCCAGCTCGTTCTCGCTCGTCGTCATCGTGACGCCCTCCGCCGTTCCCACCGCACCCGTGCCCATGCCCCGCTTCGGCTCCCGCTCATCTAAGCCTGCGAGGGGACCGACCGGGAAGAGGGACCGAACTCATCGGTGGGGCGCAGGGCGGTGGCACTTGTTGGTCGAGCAGCCCGAGCGCCAGCGAGGGCGTCGTCGAGACCGCCGCACCTGTCCGTGGTCGGCGACCACAGGCAGCTCACGCGGTCTCGACGACGGCTCGCTGGCGCTCGCCTGCTCGACCACCGGGGTGGGGACGGCTCGCTGGCGCTCGCCTGCCCGACCACCGGGGTGGGGACGGCTCGCTGGCGCTCGCCTGCCCGATCGACGGCGTTCGACCGATCAGGTGCGGGTGAGGGCGAGCGCGCGCTCGGCGAGGGGCACGGCGGCGGCGCGGTCCTCGGCGACCAGGCCGACCCGGGTGCGCCGGTCGAGCAGGTCGTCGACGTCGAGGGCGCCCTCGTGGGTGATGCCGAAGACCAGCTCGGCGAGCGTGACCGGGACGGTGTCGGAGACCGTCGCGAGGAGCTCGGCGTCCGACAGCCCCGTGACCTCGCGCGCCGAGGACAGCACGAGCGCGGCGTCGGTGCCGTAGCGGCGCACGAGCCGGGCGGGCTCCTCGAGCGCGGCCAGCTCGGTGCGGGACGCGGCGCCGAGCAACGGCAGCGAGGCGGTCACGCAGGGGCCGGCGGCCAGGCCGTGGTGGGCGACGGCCGCGTCGACGGCGTCCTGCGCCATGCGCCGGTACGTCGTCAGCTTGCCGCCCACGACGGTCGTGACCCCCGAGGGGCCGGTGATCACCGCGTGCTTGCGCGAGAGGTCGGCGGTGGAGCCGTCCCCGCCGTCGAGCAGCGGACGCAGCCCGGCGAAGGCACCGACCACGTCCGAGCGGTGGAGCGGGCGTGCGAAGGCGGCGGAGACGACGTCGAGCAGGAAGCCGATCTCGGTCTCGGTCGGCTCCGGCACGTCGGGCACCGGGCCCGGGGCGGGCTCGTCGGTGAGCCCGACGTACACCGTGCCGTCAGGCTGCGGCAGCACCATCACGAACCGGTTGGTCTCGCCCGGGACGGGTGCGAAGACGCTGGCGCGCAGGTCGGGCACCGACTCCGCGCGCAGCACCAGGTGGGTGCCGCGGCTGGGGCGCAGCCGGATGCCGTCGGTGCGGCTGCCCTCCTCGCCGAGGACCTGGTCGGCCCAGACGCCGGCGGCGTTGACGATCGCGCGCGCCCGCACGACGACCTCCGACCCGGTGGTCTCGTCGCGCAGCCGGACCTCGCCGTGCGCCGCGGACAGGACCCGGGCACGGGTGCGCACCTGGGCGCCGTGCTCGGCGGCGGTGCGGGCGAGGGTGATGACCAGGCGGGCGTCGTCCTCCAGCTGGCCGTCCCAGCCGAGCAGGCCCCCGCGCAGGCCGGCGGCGCGCAGCGACGGCGCCATCGCCAGGGTCTCGGTGGCGGAGAGGTGGCGCGGCCCGGGGAGGGTCTCGGCGTCGGTGCGGGCACCGCGGCGCAGCAGGTCGCCCGCGCGCAGCCCGGCGCGGGAGAGCCCACCCTGCAGCCGCGACATCGAGGAGGTGATCGGGATGAGCATCGGCATCGAGCGGGTCAGGTGCGGCGCGGTGACCTCCATGAGGATGCCGCGCTCGACCGCGCTCTCGTGGGCGACGCCGACCTGGCCCTTGGCGAGGTAGCGCAGGCCGCCGTGGACCATCTTCGAGCTCCAGCGCGAGGTGCCGAAGGCGAGGTCGTGGGCGTCGACGGCGAGCACCGACAGCCCGCGCGTGGCGGCGTCCAGCGCCACGCCGGCCCCGGTGACGCCGAGGCCGACGACGAGCACGTCGACGTCCCCGCGGACGCCTGCGAGGCCGGGCGTGATCCTCACGAGAGCCCCCGGGTCAGGAGGGTCCGCAGCTCGGCGTCGAGCGCGTCGGCGGAGACGTCGCCGTCGACCATGGTGTGGGCCGACAGGACGAACCCGTGGGCCGCGAGCACCATGCCGCGAGCCATCGCGACCGGGTCGCCGTCACGCACGCTGCCGGCGGCCTGGGCCTCCCGCAGGCGGGCCCCGAGCAGGTCGATGATCAGCTGCTGCGAGCGGCCGCGTCGGCTCAGCAGGTAGGGCAGCACGAGCTCGGGGTCGAGCTCCACGATCCGCACGAAGAGCTCGTTCTCCCGCAGGGCGGCGACGGTGGCGACGACGTCGTCGACCAGCCGCTCCAGCGGGTCGCTCGCGGCCGAGGTGCCGACGGTCGCGGCGACCAGCCCGGTCCACTCGCGCGTCATGAGGTCGGCGAGCAGCGTGGGCATGTCGGCCCAGGTGCGGTAGATCGTCATCCGGGACACGCCGGCCCGGCGCGCGACCTCGGTCAGCGTCGTACGCCGCCAGCCGACGTCGAGGATGCAGTCGCGGGCGGCGTCGAGGTAGGCGTCCGAGGGAGCTCTCGATTCCTCGTTGTGACGAAGTGACGTCATGTGTCACACTGTAACACATGAGCACGCAGACACCCCCTGCTCCGGCCGGCGGCCTGGGCGAGATGCACCCCCAGCGCTGGGGCGCCCCCAGTGCGGCGACCGACCTGCCCGACAGCGCCCGCGGCCTGGTCGAGATGGCCTTCGGGCTGCGGCCGACGCCCGCGGTCGAGGCCGCCCCGCTGCCCGCTCCCGGCATCGGTGGCGCAGCGCTCGAGGCGCTGCGCGCGGCCGTCGGGTCGGAGCACGTGCTGCTCGACGACGACGTACGCCGGCTGCGGACCCGCGGGAAGTCCACGCCCGACCTGCTGCGGGCCCGGGCCGGTGACCTCACCGACGCCCCGGACGTCGTGGTCCGCCCCGGCGGTCACGACGACGTCGCGGCCGTACTGGCCGTCGCGGTCGAGCACCACCTCGCGGTCGTCCCCTTCGGCGGCGGCACCTGTGTGACCGGCGGGCTCGCCGCGCGGCGCGAGGGGTACGCCGGCCTGGTCTCCCTCGACCTGGTCCGGATGAAGCGGCTGCTCGACGTCGACGAGGTGTCGATGACCGCCACCCTCGAGCCGGGCCTGCGCGGCCCCGAGGCCGAGGCGCTGCTGGCCGAGCGCGGCCTGGTGCTCGGCCACTACCCGCAGTCCTTCCAGTTCGCCTCGATCGGTGGCTTCGCGGCCACCCGCTCCAGCGGGCAGTCCAGCGCCGGCTACGGCCGCTTCGACGCGATGGTCGTCGGTCTGCGCGTGGCCACCCCGCGCGGGGAGTGGGTGCTCGGCTCCTCGCCGGCCAACGCCGCGGGCCCCGACCTGCGCCAGCTGGTCCTCGGCTCCGAGGGCGCCTTCGGCGTCATCACCGCCGTCACCGTGCGCGTGCGGCGCCTGCCCGAGGTCAAGGTCTACGAGGGCTGGCGCTGGGGCTCCTTCTCCGAGGGCCGCGACGCGATGCGCCACCTCGCGCAGTCCGGCCTGCTCCCGACCGTGCTCCGGCTCTCCGACGAGTCCGAGACCGCGATCAACCTCGCCCGCCCCGACGCGATCGGTGGCGAGACGGACGAGCAGGGCGCCTGCCTCATGATCGTCGGCCACGAGGGCACCGCCGCCCAGGTCGAGGCCCGTCGGGCCGCGGTCACCGAGGCGCTCACCGCCCTGGGTGGTCGGCCGCAGGGCGAGGGCCCGGGCGAGTCCTGGGCGCACGGGCGGTTCGACGCGCCGTACCTCCGCGACTCGCTCCTCGACGTCGGCGTCCTCGTCGAGACCCTCGAGACCGCGACCTTCTGGTCCAACGCCGAGGCGTTGTACGCCGGGGTCAAGCACGCCCTGGAGGCCCACCTCGACGGGGCGCTGGTGCTGTGCCACGTCAGCCACGTCTACGAGACCGGGTGCTCGCTCTACTTCACCGTCGCGACCGCCCAGGGCGAGCGGCCGCTCGAGCAGTGGCTCGCCGCCAAGGCCGCCGCCAACGACGCGATCGTCGCGGCCGGCGCCACGATCACCCACCACCACGCCGTCGGCACCGACCACAAGCCGTGGCTCGGCGCGGAGATCGGCGACCTGGGCGTCTCGGTGCTCCGGGCGGTCAAGGCCGACCTCGACCCCACCGGGGTCCTCAATCCGGGGGTGCTCGTCCCGTGAGGTCCTTCTCGTTCCTGGTCAACCCGGCCTCCGGCGGCGGTGCCGCCCCCGGTGCGGTCGTGCCGGTCGCCCGCCTGCTGCGCGAGGCCGGCGCGAGCGTCGAGGTCACCTACTCCCCGGGCCCCCGCGCCACCGACGACCTGGTCCGCGCGGCCGTCGAGCGCGGCGACGTGGTGGTCTGCGTCGGCGGCGACGGGATGGTCTCCCACCTGGCCGGTGCCGTCGCCGAGGCCGGCGGGGTCCTCGGGCTGCTGCCCGCGGGCCGCGGCAACGACTTCGCCCGGATGCTCGGGCTCTCGAGCGAGCCCCCCGCCATCGCGCAGGTCCTCCTCGAGGCACCCGAGCGCCCCGTCGACCTGCTGCGCTGGACCCTCCCCGGCCAGCCTCCGCGGCTGGTCGCCGGCTCGGTCTACTCCGGCATCGACGCTCGCACCGCCGAGATCGTCGACGGCATGCGCTGGACCCCGATCAAGGCGCAGTACCCCCTCGCCGCCCTCCGCGCGATCCTCACCTACTCCCCGGGCCGCTTCCGGGTCGCCGTCGACGGCGAGGTGGCCGAGTACGCCGCCGCCACCGTCGCCATCGCCAACTCCGCCTACTACGGCAAGGGCATGAAGATCGCCCCTGGCGCGTCGGTCGAGGACGGGCAGCTCGACGTCGTGGTCGTCGAGGCCGCCTCGCGGACCGCGCTCGTGCGGAGCTTCCCGAAGATCTACGACGGCTCGCACGTCGACCTGCCCGAGGTGCACGTCCTGCGCGGCGCCCGGGTCGAGATCGCCGCCGACGGCGCGCGGCCGCTCCCCGTGGGTGGGGATGGTGAGCCGCTCGGGGTGTTGCCGGGGCTGGGTGAGGAGCCGGCCGTGGTGGAGGTCGTCCCGGGGGTGCTGCGGGTCCTGGGCTGAGGTCTGCTGCTGGGTCGGTGGGGTGCGCGGCCTCACGGCCGGCCCGGCTTGCGGTGCGGGTGGACCAGGCCGGCCCCGAAGCCGCGCATCCCACCTCCTGTCTGGTCCGTGCGGGGTGGTGGCGGTCAGGGGAGGAGCTGGACGAGGAGCTCGGAGTCGACGGCGGCGGTGATGTCGTGGTCGGGCTCGTCGGTGAAGCAGAAGGCGTCGCCGGCCTCGAGGGGCTCGGCGAGGGAGGAGCGGAGGAGGGCTCCCCGGGCCACGAAGCAGTGGAGGCGGGGGGCTGCCGGGAGGGTGAGGGTCTGGCCAGCACGGGGGCGGGCGACCAGGAGGCGGGCGCCGGCGACGGCGGGGCGCAGGCCGGTGTCGACGAGGCCGTCGGCGTCGGCGGGCACCTCCGCCCCCCGCGCGTACGACGGTGCCGACTGCGGCTCGTCGGGCTGCAGCCACACCTGCACGAAGCGGGTCGGCCCGGCGCCGCCGACGGCGTGCTCGGAGTGCTCGACGCCCGAGCCGGCCGAGAGGAGGGCCGAGTCGCCGGCGTGCAGGACCGTGTCGGTGCCGAGGGAGTCGCGGTGGGCCAGGGCCCCGCTCACGACCCAGGTGAGGATCTCCAGGTCGGCGTGGCGATGGGTGTCGAAGCCGGTGCCCGCGCGCAGGACGTGGTCGTCGTGGCAGACCAAGGGCCCGAAGCCGGTGCGGTCGGGGTGGTAGTGCTCCCCGAAGGAGTAGGCGTGCCGGGTCAGGCGGCCCTCGCCCCTCGAGGTGAAGCGGGTTGCTCCGCGCAGGATCTCGACGCTCATGGGCCCATCGTCGCCCGTCGCCGGCCACCGCACTGGTCCAGACCACTGCGTGGCGTGCGTGTCCGGCGTACCTGCCGGGGCATCTACTCGGTCGGGTGAGCCGACGTCACCACGTGCTCACCGCGTCGTTGCACCTGTGCCACACCAAGCCCGCCACACCACAGCCACCGCACCTGGGGATCCCCATGACTCGCAGCACTCGCACGCTCCGCACGACCGCCGTCGCGGTCCTCGCCTCCGGCGCCCTGGGCGTCGGCGCCCTCGGCATCGTGACCGCCGGCTCCTCCAACGCCGTGGACGAGGCCTGTGCGCCCGACGCGCGGTACGTCGACCCCGAGGGCGACGTCAACGACATCGCGCTGGACCCGCTCCCGCTCAGCATCCCGGTCGACCCGGCGCTGGACCCCGACGGGCTGGACGTCCGTGAGGGGTTCTTCTCCACCAACGCCGCGGCCGACACCGTCACCTTCCACCTCAAGGTCACCGACCTCTCCGACCTCGCCGGTGGGGTGCGCGGCACCTCGGAGGAGTGGCAGATCGACTTCGACCTCGAGGGCAGGCGGTACTACGTGCTGGCCACCCGCACGCTGCTCCAGCTCGCGCCGACGCCCGGCGCGTTCAGCGAGTCCTTCAGCCTCGGGCAGATCGGCGCCAACGACGTGGCCACCGAGCTCAAGGGCGACCTCACCGGCGCCTTCGACCCGGACTTCGACACCATCCAGATCAACCTGCGCAAGGCCGACCTCACCGGGTCCTCGCCGGCCCAGCCGGCCTTCGAGGTCGGCGACGTCATCGACGACGTCCGGGTCACGACCCGTCGCGGCCTGCTGGTCCTGGCGCCCGACGCCGACAACGCGCGCGGCACCTGCGCCTACGTGATCGACCCGAACCCGCCGACGGCGACGCCGACCGCCACGACCACGGTGACGGCCAGCCCGACCGCCACCGCGACGGTGACGACCACGGCGACCACCACCGCCACGGCAACCGCCACCGCGACGGCGACGACGACCGCGCCGGCCAACCGGAAGCCGAAGATCCGCAAGTTTGCCGCCAAGCCCCTGGAGGGCCAGGGCAAGGCGCGCGCCGGCACCCCGATCCGGTTCAAGGCGATCGCCGACGACCCCGACGGCGACAAGCTCAGCTACCGCTGGGACCTGGGCGACGGCACCAAGAAGAGCGGTCGCAAGGTCTTCCACACCTACGCCGAGGAGGGCCAGTACCGCATCTTCGTGGTCATCCGTGACGGCCGCGGCGGCGTCCTGCGGGTGCGGGCGTTCCTGCGCCTGGGCCCCGAGAAGAAGTGACCTGACCCCGGCTCGACGCTCCTGACACGGCGGCTCCCGCGTTCGACTGCGCGGGAGCCGCCGCATCGGCATCATGGTGCGGGTGACCGACCGTCCGCCCCCGGCGCTCCCGCCGGGCTTCCGGATCGGGGCGGCCACGTCGGCGTACCAGGTCGAGGGCGCCGCTGACCGCGACGGCCGCGGGCCGTCCATCTGGGACACCTTCCTGGCCCGCGAGGGCGCCGTGCGCGACGGGTCGTCGGGCGCGCGCGCCAGTGGCCACTACGAGCGGTACGCCGAGGACGTGGGTCTGCTGGCCCGGCTCGGCGTCCGCGACTACCGTTTCTCCATCTCCTGGCCGCGGGTGGTCCCGCAGGGCCGCGGCCTGCCGAACCGCGCCGGGCTGGACTTCTACGACCGGCTGGTCGACGAGCTGCTCGGCGCGGGGATCGCCCCGATGGCCACGCTCTACCACTGGGACCTCCCGCAGGCCCTCGAGGACGACGGCGGCTGGCTCAACCGTGCGACGGTCGATGCGTTCGCCGACTACGCCGAGGTCGTCGCCGACCGGCTGGCCGACCGGGTGGCCCACTGGGTGCCGGTCAACGAACCCAACATCGCGATGATGCTCGGCTACGGCAACGGACTGCACGCCCCCGGGCGCCGGCTCTTCTTCGACGCCGCCCCGGCCGCCCACCACCTGCTGCTGGGCCACGGGCGGGCGGCGATGGCCCTGCGGGCCGCCGGGGCGACCAGCATCGGCTGCGCCAACCACCACGCCCCGATGTGGCCGGCGTCCGACGACGAGGCCGACGTGGGGGCGACCAAGCTGTTCGACCAGCTGTGGAACGGGCTCTACCTCGAGCCGATGCTGCTCGGCCGCTACCCCGTGGACCTCGAGCCGCTCATGGAGGGGCTGGTCCAGCCGGGGGACATGGCCACGATCCGGCAGCCGCTGGACTTCTACGGCGTCAACTACTTCATGCCGATGCGGGTCGGCGCCGCGCCCGAGGAGTCGGAGATGTTCTTCCGGCTCTACGACCTCGTCGGCTACCCCGAGACCGACTACGGCTGGCCGGTCGTGCCGTCCGCGCTGCGGGAGTGGCTGATCACGTTCCGCGCCCGCTACCGCGCCGCGCTGCCGCCGCTCGTCGTGACCGAGTGCGGGGCGGCGTACGACGGCGGCCCCGACGCCCACGGCGTCGTCGACGACCAGGCCCGGATCGACTTCCTGCACGGTCACCTCGAGGCGGTGGCGGCCGCGTGCCGGCGCGGGGTGGACGTCCGCGGGCTCTACGTCTGGTCGCTGCTGGACACCCTGGAGTGGACCGAGGGCTTCGGCCAGCGCTTCGGCCTGGTCCACGTCGACCCCGACACCCTCGAGCGCACCCCGAAGGCGTCCTACCACTGGCTCGCCGGGCTGATCGCCGCCCAGACCCGGTCGGTGGGCTGATCTCCTCCCGCTGGTCGAGGTGCGAGGAGCGCCGCCCCCACCTGCTGGTCGAGCCACGAGACCCATCGCCCCCCGCCCTCGTTAGTCTGTGCGGCATGGTCGACGCCCCCCTGGACGCCCCCCGCCTCGACGCGGACCCGGCCCAGCTGCTCGACACGTCCCGGGGGCGGCGGATCGTGTTCGTGGTCGGCTCGGGTCGCAGCGGCACCAGCACCCTCTCCGGCTCGCTCCAGGCGCTCGGGATGCATGTCCCGCAGCCGGAGGTCGTGGCCGACGAGACCAACCCCAAGGGCTTCGGCGAGCCGCAGTGGGTCGTGGACCTCCACGACGAGCTGCTGCGCCGCGCCAACGTCGCGGTCTCCGACGCCCGGCCCTCGGCCTGGTTCGAGACCGGCAAGCTCACCCACGTCGACCCGCTGCGCCGCCGGATGCACGAGTGGCTGGAGCAGCAGTTCGTCGAGGGCGGGCCCGAGCTGGTCGTCAAGGACCCGCGGCTGGCCTGGTTCCTCGGCCTGTGGCGCGGGGCCGCGATGCGCTGCGACGCGCAGGCCGGCTACGTCACCATGCTGCGCCCGGTCACCGAGGTCGTGGGCTCCAAGCAGCGCTACTACGACGCGAAGGCCGGCGAGGTCAACCGCACCGCCGCCTGGGTCAACATGATGCTGCACTGCGAGCGCTCGACCCGTGAGTCCGCACGCGCCTTCGTCCGCTACCACGACCTCCTCGACGACTGGACCGTCCCGGTCTTCGGCCTGGGCCAGCAGTTCGACCTGGACGCCGTGAAGTCCGCCGTGGCCAACGACATCCGCCGCGTCCACCAGTTCGTCGACCCCTCGCTGCGGCGGGTCCGGATCACCTGGGACGAGCTCGAGGTGCCCAAGCGGCTGCGCGAGATCGCCCAGGAGACCTGGGAGGCCCTGGACCGGCTGCCCGACGAGGGCGGCGACACCCCGCAGGTGCGCGAGACCCTCGACCAGCTGCGCGCGGCGTACTCCGAGCTCTACGAGGAGGCCGCTGCCCTCAGCCAGTCGACCGCGATGGCCGCACGCCGCGAGGGCTTCGGCGAAGGTGTGCGCTCCACCCAGAAGCGCGGGGCCGAGCGGATCCCGCACTGGGTCCGCGCGCTGGTGCCCGGGTTCCTGCGTCGGGGTGCCCGCAAGGCCCTGGGCCGCGCCCGGTGAGCGGCCGATGAGCCCGGTGCGGGGCGCCGACATCCCCTGTCTCGAGGGCGACCCGGCGTACGACGTCCGCTGGCCGTGGCGCGACGGGCCGCTGCCGCCCGGCCTGACGTGCGTGTTCCGCGTGAAGAACGAGGCCCGCAACCTGCCGTGGGTCCTGCCGCCGATGCTCGAGGCCGTGCAGCACGTCGTGCTGGTCGACAACCTCTCCGACGACGGCACCCCCGACGTCGCCCGTGAGGCCGCGGCCTCGATCGGCGCGTCCGACCGGCTCGAGGTGCACTCCTACCCCCACCGGGTCTCGCGCGCCGGCACCGAGCACCTCGCGACCCGGCACGACTCGGTGCACTCGCTGACGCACTTCTACAACTGGTCCTTCTCCCACGTGCGCACCGCCTACTCGATGAAGTGGGACGGCGACATGGTGCTGACCCAGGAGGGCATCGCGGTCCTGCGCGACCTCGCCTGGCAGCTGCAGGACTCCGGCGCGGTCGTCTCTATCCCGCGCCACCCGCTGTCGATCGAGAGCGAGTCGGTCGCGTGGATCGACCTCGGGATGAAGTTCCTCGAGCCGTGGGTCTACCCCATGGGCCCGGAGTTCACGTTCGTGAAGGCCTTCGAGTGGGAGGTGCGGGAGTTCCCCGAGACCTCCCAGCGGATCATCGCCACCGAGGGTCTCTGCGTGGAGCTGAAGTGGCTCGACCAGGACGAGTTCTCCCACTGGTCGCACATGGACTTCGACGCCTCCCGTGCCCCCCGCAAGCGCCGCGAGTGGCAGGTCTACTCCGCGCTGAAGGAGGGCCGCGGCGACGAGGTCCCCGGCCTGCACCGGATCGAGGCGCCCCCGGGGGTGCACGTCATCGACCACGTCACCCGCACCTGGCTGCCCCGGGCCGAGCGGCCCCTCGTGCGCAGGATCAAGACCGAGGACGTCTGACCCCGGGGCCGCTGGCTCGGCGCTGGTTCAACGGTGACCCGTCGCCAGTTCGACGCTGACGGCGGATTCAGGGGGCGGTCGCAACACCGGCTGTCTGGTTGTCGGCGAGCAACTTAGCGAAGACCTCGGCGGGGGTGTAGAAGCCGAGTCGTTTGCGGGGGCGGTCGTTGAGTTGCTTGGCGA